>CACYQE010000059.1 GCA_902776515.1 uncultured Pseudomonadota bacterium | reverse complement strand
CTTTGATAACACCGCAGATGTTGTTGCATCACCACCAGTCAACGTCAATGTTCCACCGTTGGTTACATTATTGCCAAGATATGTGGCATTTGCGGAAACATGTGCACCATCCGCCACGGTCAATATCCCGGTACCGGTTACAGCATATCCCAATGTTTCACCTGTTAATGTTAACCCACCATTATTTTCAACAGTGTTCCCCAACAACCCAGCCAAAGTTTCTAACGACTTGTTTTGATTAATTCTTACAGTATTGGCAATATTGCCGCTGTTAGTCACCGTACCATCAACAATTAACAAACCGCCACCTGTTACGTCCTTGGACAAACCACCCGTAGTTAAAGTTAATTGACCTTCGTTTGAAATAGTTGAAGCGTTATCTGTGGCGATTTTGTTCGCGGCCGTACTCATTGATGCACCATTTGCAATTGATACAGAACCAGTGATTTCACTGTTATTACCCGTGCTATCAACCGTGCCGCCATTAACAGTTACATTTCCATCAATAGTTGCGTTGTTATCCAATGTTCCATCAGCAACAAATATATCATTCCCAAAAACATCCGCATTAAAGACAACACGCCCAGTATAACCTTCCGCAACAGTATTATTGACATTTATTGTTCCATTTGAACCGGTAATACCACTGCCAAATACAATATCCTGATTTGTGGCCGCATTCAGATTTACAACATTTGCATTATAAATATCATTCAGGCTTCCTGTATCTGCAACCACATTACCCGAACCATCAAATTCAACCCCAGCCATATTATTGGCAAAATTTGCACTGCCATTAATTGTAGTCGTGCCAGAATTATAAATCGCACCACCGAATTGCCCAGCAGAATTTCCAGTAAATGTTACATCGCCGTTCAAGGTCAAAGTACTATCATAATTGTAAATAGCACCACCAAATAAATTTGCACTATTATTACTGAATGTAGTAGTATCACCATAGATTGTCACATCGGTTGTTGTTTTACGAGTATGAATAGCACCACCATTCATAGCAGAAAAGTTATTATCAAATATATTCGTACTATTATTGTCCCCAATAACTAACAAACTACCATTTGATGCTTGAATGGCACCACCACCAAATTTATATTTATCAGCTTCCGTTGATGTAGTAGCATTTGCTTGGTTATTTATAAACCTATTTGTATTACCAATAATTTCCAAAGTGCCACCCTGTTGAGCAATTGCACCAGCGTAAGCCCCAGACAAACCGTTGTTTTGGTTAGTATTAGAATCAAAAGTAATAGTATCTGCATATAATTTTGTTTCGCCGGCAACGTATAGAGCACCGGCCGTGGTATTCAATGCACTGTTGTTTGAAAATGTTATGCTTCCTACGGCATCGGTGCCTGTTGCAGCTGTTCCATTACTATCAGCACCCAAATACAATTTGGAATTATCGTCCGAAGAAGATATACCCGCACCACTATGTGCCGTATTATTCGAAATGGTGATATCCCCCCCAACAACAGACAAAGTGCCATTATTTGTAATACCATTAGTGGCGATATACCCCCCTGCAGAAGTATTGTTAGTCGAGACCAATCCACCTTTGAAATTAATAACACCGGTCCCATAATTTGTGAGAGCATTTCCATATTGCGTAGCGTGGTTTCCATTAAATGTTGCCAATTTCTCAAAAGTCATCGTTCCTTGATTATATATGGCACCACCTATTCCGTATGCAGCACTTGGGGTTGTTGCTTCTGCAGTATTGTTAGAAAATGTTGCTATATCATTGAATATTGTTGTAGAACCTGCACCAGTAGCAATTGCACCCCCAGCACCATTTGTAGTTCCATTAGATTCAAAGATGGCAGATTTATTAAATACTAATGTTCCGTTATTATCTATAACACCACCGGCTCGTTCTGCAGAATTGCTAGTAAAGTAAGCCGTATCCGAAAAAGAGGTCATAGCAGAATTGTAAATAACACCACCTTCGTATCCACCACTAATTCCGGTCGCTGTCACAGCATTTTCAAATGTCGTATCTGTATCTATCACTTGTCTTTCCGTGATTGTTTCACTCATCGCGGGCATAATCAACAAAACAGGCAATACTGAAACACCGATAAGAACGTTATGGAACAATTTTTGCATACTTTTCCCCCTCTGTTTATTACGACAATTAAAATTCTATATCAAAAATATCAAAAAGCAAATTATAAATCAGGAAAAAATGATGCGAATTTTGTTCCTATGGAATTATCGCAATATGTCCAGATATAATTTTCAACGCAGACAATAAAAAAACAAAAGGAACAAAAATGAAAATCAATACAAAAATTTACCCTTTGGCACTAAGCCTATTTTTTGGTGTAACGAATCAATCTGATGCATGTACCGGAATTACACTAACGGCAAAAGATGCATCTGTTGTTGTTGCACGAACTATCGACTGGGCGGGTTCAGAAATGAATAACATTTATGTCGTTGTTCCACGTGGTCAAGAACAACAATCGCTGTTACCTGATGGAACATACGGCGGTAAAAAGTTCACCGCGAAATACGGCTTTGTTGGTCTTGGTGTTCAACAGCCAGAATTTGTTGTTGACGGCACGAACGAAATGGGTTTATCCGCAGGATTATTTTATTTCCCAAAATATGGAAAATATCGCCCTTATTCCAAATCCAATGCTGCCAATTCAATTGCAGATTTCCAAGTTGTGTCATGGATACTTTCACAATTTGCCACAATTGATGAGTTAAAGGCGGCAATTGACGGCGTTCAGATTATAAACATAGAACCAAGTGCATCCACGACACATTGGCGTATAACCGAACCAAATGGTCACCAGGTTGTAATGGAAATCATTGATGGTGTTGCGACATTCCACGAAAACCCTGTTGGAGTTTTGGCGAATGCACCTGATTTTCGTTGGCAAGAAACAAATCTGAACAGTTACGTAAATTTGTATCCAGGAACAGCAAAACCACAAAAATTTGGTCCAATTACATTAAATTCATTTAGTGGTTCTACCGGGTTGCTTGGGTTGCCGGGTGACTTTTCGTCCCCTTCGCGTTTTGTTCGTGCAGCGTTTTTAAAAACAACAGCGATACAGCAATCAAATGGATATGAAACAGCAATGCAATCTTTCCATTTACTGAACAATCTTGACGAGCCATTTGGTTTTGATTGGGCCCCCGGCACCGCAACATTTGATATGCCATCGGCGACCCAATGGACAATTGCCAGTGATATAACGAACAGAAAAATTTATTATCATACGATGTATGACCGCACTATCCGCGAAATAGATATGAACGCAATAGATTTTTCAAACGTATCGTTTCAATATCATCCGTTGGATAAAACCAAACAAGAAACCATTATCCCGATTCGGATAAATATGTAACAAACGCGATACGCCTGCAAAGTTCGCATAATATGTTGCCTTTTGAAAAAAAGGGACTATAATCCCCCGGTGTTTATAAACAAAGGAGTCAGCATTGAAAATTAAACCATTTGCAGGCGTTCGCCCACCAAAAGAATTTGCATCCGAAGTTGCATCACGTCCATACGATGTTTTGAACTCGGTTGAGGCTAAGCAAGAAGCTGGTGAAAAATCATTATTACACATTATCAAACCAGAAATTGATTTTGACCCGATTGCCGATGAACATTCCGAAGCTGTGTATAACAAAGCGGTCGAAAACTTTAAATTGTGGCAAGACCGCGGTTGGTTAATTCAAGACTACAAAGAAATGTATTACATTTATGCCCAAACAATGGACGGTCGGACACAGTACGGTCTGGTTGCGGCGGCAAATGTTGATGACTATATGACCGGGAAAATTAAAAAACACGAATTGACCCGCAAAGATAAAGAAGACGACCGTATGATTCACGTCCGTATTCAAAATGCAAATATTGAACCTGTGTTCTTTGCATATCCGGATGTCGCAGAAATGAACGAAATCGTTTCTGACTTTGTAAAAACACATGAACCAGAATATGACTTTGTTGCACCTGATGGATTTGGTCATACATTTTGGGCTATTCGTGATGATGCGATAAACGCACGCATAACCGAAATATTTAAAAACATCCCTGCGATGTATGTTGCGGACGGTCATCACAGAACTGCGGCGGCGGCACGTGTTGGTGCGGAAAAGCGTGAACAAAACCCGAATCACAACGGCACCGAAGAATATAATTACTTCTTGGCTGTGATTTTCCCAGAAAGCCAATTAAAGGTTATTGATTATAACCGCGTTGTTCGCGACTTGAACGGTTTAACACCGGAACAATTTATCACGGAACTGGAAAAATCATTTGAAGTCCGTGAAATAGGCAACGAAATTTACAAACCAACAAAATTACATAATTTTGGTATGTATTTGAATGGCAAATGGTATTCGTTGACCGCAAAACCGGGAACATACAATGATAATGATCCTATTGGTGTTTTGGATGTGACGGTTTTGTCGAATTTGGTGTTTGATAAAATTTTAAATCTTGGCGATTTACGCACCAGTAAACGTATTGACTTTGTTGGTGGTATTCGTGGATTGGGCGAATTACAAAAACGCGTTGACAGTGGTGAAATGGTTGCGGCGTTTGCACTGTATCCTGTTACGATGCGTCAAATTATCGACATTGCTGATACCGGTAATATTATGCCACCAAAGACAACGTGGTTTGAACCAAAATTACGCAGTGGTTTGGTGATACACAAATTATCGTAACTTAAAAAAACAGGGTTTA
>CACYQE010000058.1 GCA_902776515.1 uncultured Pseudomonadota bacterium | reverse complement strand
CGCGCTCGGCCTTGAGCATTCCGAAAGCATACGGGCCCTCGACGCGGAAGTAGACATCCTTGTAGCCCGCTTCTTCACCCGGCTGCACGTCGTACTCCTCGACCTTCCAGCCCTGCGACTCGGCGTAACGCTGGTACATGCGGTAGAGCATGGCAACCCAATCGCACGCCTCGGTGCCGCCCTGTCCGGCATGGAGTTTCACAAACACGTTGCACACGGCAAACATGACAATTACGTAAATCCGGTTCAAAGTTTACACTCTTGATATACGTGTAACTTTTTGTTTCACCCTTTTCACCCGTTAACACAGGTTTGTTTTCTGGTTTGTATCCTGATAAACAAGCCTGGCGAGCACCTTCGGTATCTGATTTACGTGCCAATTCAATTTGTTTCAACGCAAAATCAGATTTATAACGTTGTTCCAACATCAACAATGCGGCCATTTTCGTAGCATCAAAGATTGTTTCGCTTAATCCTTTGGTATCAGATGGACGTTCAGCACTTTTACATTCAGCAACCGTTTTATCAACATTGAAATCTTTAAAGAATTTTTCAATTCTTTCCTTGGCCTCGGCTTCAATTTCTTGCTCAAAAATTTCTATTTCTTCGCTGGTCCTCAACAATTCTGTCAAACCGTTAACCTTGGTACTTGCCGGCAAACACTTCATATCCGTTCCGCAAACACGTCCCAATTTATCAGCGTAATAGTTTTGACAACCTTCTAACATCTGATAATCCAATTGCAATGTAATAGAACTGACAATTCTGTTAAAATCTTTTTGGTCTATATTCTTGCAGGTAGGAAATGTTGATTGTGGACATAAACCCGTTATATATGTGGTACTTTTTCCCAAACATTCCGGGGCCGTGAAATTGGTTCCACAAATATTCCTTAGACATTTTTCAACATCATTTTGACAAAAAGTTGTCCTTAATGATGCCAACTTGGTAACCCAACTGTCTTTTAATCCGGGAACCTTTTCATTACACTCATTAATAATCGGACACACCCCGGCGGCAACATTAATATCAATCAAACAAGTTCCGGCTGAACCAGTATCTTCGGAAGAAATAGAACACCCTTCTTCCAAACAGTTACGAATTTTCGCATTACAAGTCAGGGGCATATATTTTTCGACATACTTTGCAGCTTCGGCCAAAATCATTTTTGATTCTTGTTCCCAATCTTGCAAAACTAAACTGCGACTGGCCAAACATTGGTCCAAAACATTTTCACACGCATTTGCACGACGACCCAACAAGTCAGCATCCAAACAATTTTCAAAATTTACACCGCAACCACCCTTGTCCGAAATACAGGCACGATATGCCAACAAACATTCACCACGATTATATTTATTGGTTGTATCAAAAACTTCTAACCTTGCAGAACGAACTGCGGCTTCGGCCGTGCTTTTGTTTGATTTTGCCGCCGTTTTTTGTTCCGCCAAGAACGAATCGAACGCCTTGCAATTTTTAACTATTTCGCGTTGATACAATTTCGCTTCCATATCAGCTTTCTTGGTGCCGCACTTTGCCAAAATATCCGAACACGATTCCGATGCCATTTCATATAATGCATCACCCATATCTTCATCGGCAGATAAACTCTCTTCCTCGGAACTAGTTGTCACTGCACGTATTGCACGCCGCAACGCTTCCTGTGAAGATGTTTTTGCCTGATTACTGTCCCCAAATATATATTTAGCCTTGGCACCCAAACGTTCGCGTTCAACACCCTCGCTGTAAAGTTTTTCGGCATCGTTTTGCAACTGTTCTATTTCTTGAATTATTTTTTTCGACTGCTTGATATTATCCGAACAAATACAACGTTCACCTTCGGATTCGTCCAACAAACAAAATTCATCCATACATTCACGATATTCTTCGCGACAATCAACACTTTCCGAAGATGCAGAAGATGACGATGAAGACGAAGAAGATGATGAATCAGACTCTTTCTCTTCGACATCTGATGTTTTAACTGTTTTTCCCTTTTTCAAATCAACCGTTTTCGCCTTGGGTGCGGTTCTTGCCATCGGGGTTGCACGCACGCCCGCACGCCCCGCCCCGGCCGGTGTTGCGGCATACACACCACACGGAATCAACGTCAATATAACAGCTAAGATTTTAAACTTCATAATATCCACCCTACATACTTACCTGTTATTTTATCAAAACAAACACCATCTGGCAATTAAAAAATTCTTGCTTTTTTTGACACAACAACATATTATTATACCTGTCGTTTTTAAGAGGTGAACATGGCAAAAGATGATGTTGTTGTTTTTAGTGGCGTTGTTGAAGATAAATTACCGAACACAATGTTCCGGGTAAGACTTGACAACGGCCACGAAATTCTGGCTACGGTATGTGGCAAAATGCGCAAGGCACGCATTTGGGTCAACGTTGGTGAAAAGGTTCGTGTCGAAATGACACCGTACGATTTGGCCAAGGGTCGCATAACATTTGTTGAACGTAAACGCCCGGCAAATGGCGAACAACAAAATGCCCAGTGATATATCCCGCTACGCGGGATTTTTTATTTGAAAAAAATATATTTGTTTTGCAATTTACCCTTGCTCTGAACTTTAAAAATTTGCTAGCATACGTTAACGGAGATGAAAAGACTTTTAATTCTTTTTGTGTTTGGTGTGTTTTGCATCAATTGTATGGCCGCGACTGGTCGTGGTGCCAATCCGTCTGTGCGTGCCACGCCACAATCCATTGGAACATCTGCATCAGATAATTCTGATGCACGGACAAGCGTAAAAAAATCGGTCAGAATAAAAAGTTCACGTAACCAATCTGAAAATCAATCAGTCACACGTTCAACACGAAATGTCGCCCAACGAACAAACACCGCCATCCGCCAAACCAATAAATCTTCAACAACACGCAGTGCTGTTCCGGTAACCAAAACATCTGTCCGACCGGCCCGCTCGGCAAAAACATCTGGGGTGGTTCAATTTGGGCGTGCCGCAACCACAACCACACAAACAAATACTTTTGATCCGGAATACACGGCTTGTCGTGACGCGTATTTTACCTGTATGGACCAATTTTGTGCATTGCAAAACGATACATATCGCCGTTGTGTGTGCTCTTCAAAACTAGAAACTATAAAAACAAGAACACGTGCAATTTCACAAACTAATACCCAATTGCAAGATTTCAAGGATTTGAACATTTCGGCAATATTGAAAACCCCGGCCGAGGTTAATGCCATGTTGCACGCCAGTGAAGGTGAAGCCACATTAGAAAAAACCAAGGATACATCCGCATCAGCACAAAAGATTACCGCCGTCAAAGATGTTTTAAGTGGGACACGTTCCAACGCATTAACAAGCCAAGGCCAACTTGATATTGCCGGCGATATAAAATCTATATGGTCCACAACAGATTTGGCACTGGGTGCAAACATCGCGAATCTAACTGGTGAATCATTATACAATGCTGTTCATGCCCAATGTTCCGAATTGGTTTCGCCCCAATGCCCATCAAAAAAGACACTGGATATGGTTGTTTCTGCGTATGGTATATATATTGAAAACGATTGTGCAACAATCCTTGGTGCGTTGGATAAACAGGCCTTTACCGCCAATTCGGCAATTCGTGAAACCGAACGCGAAATGAACACCAGCCGTTTGGAAAATTACAACGCACATAATTCTTCTGGGATAAATGATTGTATTGCCAAGGTTCGGTCGGACATAACATCTGATGTTGGGTGTGGTGAAAATTATGTTCATTGTCTTGATTTGACCGGTTTGTATTTAAGTCGTGATACCGGCGAACCAATTTATTCGGAAAATTTCTATCAATTGAATACAATGCTTTCATTATCTGATAACGTAATAACAAACACGGTTAACGCAAAATACATATCTGAATTGAATAATAAAAAGCGTTTGGCACAAAAAAGTTTGGAAACATGTCGCGATATTGCGGATGATGTTTGGAATGAATTTTTACAACAGGCACTGACAGAAATATACCAAGGCCAACACGCACGTATTCGCCAGGTCAAAGACGAATGTTTGGATGTAGTAAATACATGTTACGATGAAACAACCGGTCAATTACGTGATTACAGTAAAATCCCCGATCAAATGTTATTGGGTGACCGTTTGGAATTATCCGAAGAAATGTGCAAAATAAAACTTGATACATGTAAAAATCTTTATGCGTATAATGATGGAAAACTAGATGAAGATGGTATGGCATTACTGGTAAACGAAATGAAAAAAATAACAGATCAAAAAATAGCCAAGAATTGTTTGGCCAGTTTGGACGAATACGCCAAGAATCTGTGCAAAGTTTCTAATTTGGATTCTATTCACTCTTATCCATACGGTTGTCGTATGTATATGCCTGGTAACGCCATATATGCCCAGGATCCAAACTGCACATACATCAGAAATCTTTCGGGAAAATCACCACTTGCACAATGGTTAAACACCATAAGCCCAAGCCCCGGATATAATCTCTACGATGGCGATGCTATCTCACCCACTTCATTTCATCCGAACGACAGTCAACCAATAACATACTATATGTGTTACAATAACAGAGTATATTCAGCCTGCAAACCGGGAGTATGTTATAATGATACACCTGCACAAGAAGCAAACAACTCTTATAGTTGTAACTATACGTGCAACGAAAATGAGACAGACTGTTTTGATGGGTTCAAGGTTACACCGCCATATGACGATACCGCCCCAGATACTCAGTATGGTTTTTACCTTTCTGGCAGCAAATGTTTAACTTGTCCGTCTGGCTATATTTGCCATGGCGGGTCAAGTTCACCACAGCGTGCCGGTGCGAATTGTGGCGATGACTATGTTGGCAGTTTATATCAAAAAATGGTTTA
>CACYQE010000057.1 GCA_902776515.1 uncultured Pseudomonadota bacterium | reverse complement strand
TCACGAATTGCACCACGTGCCTGCAAACTGCCAAAAGTAATTATTCGACATACGGAATCGTGCCCATATTTGTCACAAATATACGCCAACACCTGTTCAATCCCAGTTGGTTCAAAATCAACGTCAAAATCGGGCATAGATATACGGTCAGGATTTAAAAAACGCTCAAACAATAAACCATATTTCAATGGATTAACGTGCGATATTCCCAGTGCCCACGCAACTATTGACCCGGCCCCCGAACCACGTCCTGGGCCGGTTAAAATATCGTGTTTGCGACACCAATTGATATAATCAGCAACAATTAAAAAGTATCCCGGGAAGCCCATATTAATAATGACATTTAATTCAAATTCCGCCTGTTCATAATATGGTTTCGTATCAGTTATATCATTTTCCTTGATGCGTTGTGCCAACCCGGACATTGTCATATCACGCAGCATTTTGCATTCTTCATCGAAATTGTCACCAAAACGCGGCAACAAAGGTTTTTCATGAACATTAACCAAAAAAGCACAACGCTTTGCTATATTAACACTGTTTTCAATTGCCTCGGGTAAATCAGAAAAAATTTCGGCCATTTCATCGGCGGTTTTAAAATATTGTTCCGAAGATTTTCTTGGGCGTTCAGGATCTATAACCTTGGTTTGACCAAGCACACAACTTAACGCATCCGCAGCTTCGTAATCAGAAGATTTTGCAAAACAAACATCATTAGTCGCAACAATTGGAATATTTAATGATTTGGCAATTTCTAAAAAACCAGGTTCAGTTTTTATTTCATCTTCTAATCCATGACGTTGGATTTCCATATAAAAACGGTTACCAAATATATTTAAAAAACGTGTTGCATAGTTTTGTGCCAAACCATCTTGCTTGTTTAACAGAGCACACCCAACAGGACCCGTATGTGCACCCGACAGACATATCAAACCATCCGACATCTTTTCCAATTCATCAATTGTAATATACGGCCCCAAATGGTGGTTTTCTTGCCGCATATACATTATTCGACTAAGTTCGCATAAATTTAAATACCCAATATGATTTTGTGCCAACAACACAATTTTAGACAGCGAAGAAGTCCTTAATAACTTTGGGTCAGCCGTATGATGATTTAATGTTAATTCAACACCGATAATAGGTTGAACCTTGTTTTTTGGCATAACATCAGAAAACTCAGCACACCCAGACATCATATTTGTATCGGTTAACGCACACGCGAACATTTCATTTTCAACACAAAGTGCAGGGATTTTTTTTACCGTCAGTGTACTGGCCCCAATAGAAAGCCTGGAATGCACACGAAGATGAACAAACTGATTTTTCATACCGAAAACGATAGCAAAAAAAAGAATCTATGGCAACCATATATTTTTACAAAAACACAAAAAAATTCCCCGACAAACGGGGAATTTTTTTAACTAAGTTTTCCACAACAATGTTTATATTTCAATCCAGAACCACACGGGCAGGGTGCGTTTCGCCGTGCCTCACCCGCGGTATTTAACGACTGGTCATGTTCGTTTCTGGTTTTTTCTGTTCTGTCGACATCTGCACGCGTCAATTCCATTCTTGAAATATACGCAACCGACATAATTTTAAAGTTATTTATTGTGTTTTTAAACAAACCCAGTGCTTCACGTTTATATTCATACAATGGATTCTTTTGGGCATAACCACGCAAACCGATTCCCGTTTGCAAATAATCCATCTGTTGTAAATGTTGTTTCCACACAGAATCCAATGCACCTAACATCATTTGACGTGTTGCCATTTGCATCATTTCAGGACCATATTTATCAGCCTGTTGCTGATAGCGTTGCATTGCCAACCCCAACAAACTGTCATACGCCTTGCGTTCTGTGATGGTTTCATCTGTTTTCCAATTATCTATATCAGTAATATCCAACGCAAACAGACGCACCATTGCATCGTGTATTCCCTTTAAGTTCCAATCAGCTGGATGTGCTTTTTCTGGAATATTATTTTCACAAATGATTTCGACAACATCTGCAATCATTTCTTTTGCCAATGGCGATAAATCTTTTGAAACCATCAAATCATTACGCTGTTTGTAAACGACACCACGCTGTTCATTCATAACATCGTCATACTTTAACAACTCTTTACGGGCCTCGAAATACCGGGCTTCTACACGTTTCTGTGCTTTTTCCAACGCCTTGGTTATCCACGGATGAGTAATCGCTTCACCAGGTTTCAACCCAAGTGTTGTAAGCATACCACTTAAACGTGCCGCACCAAATATACGCATCAAATCATCATCCAACGCCAAAAAGAATTTGGAATCACCTGGGTCACCTTGACGGCCAGAACGACCACGTAATTGGTTATCTATACGTCTGGATTCATGTCTTTCAGTTCCAATAACATACAAGCCCCCCGCATCCAAAACGATTTTTTTGTTTTTTTCAATTGTGTTGTAAATTTCTTTCTTTTTCTTTTCAAAATCTGGGGCATCTTTATCCAGGTCCGCAATTAAATCTTCGGCGTTTCCACCAAGTTTAATATCTGTTCCACGCCCCGCCATATTGGTCGCAATGGTAACCGCACCCGGCACACCTGCCTGGGCAACGATTTTTGCCTCGGATTCGTGATGTTTCGCATTTAACACAGCCGGATTTATACCAAGTTTTTTACGAACAATTGCCGCCAATTCTTCGGACTTTTCAATAGAAACAGTTCCAACCAACACAGGTTGTTTTTTGTTAATACATTCTTCTATCTGTTTGATAATAGCCGCATATTTTTCTTCTTTATTGCGGTAAATTTCATCATGATGATCGACACGTGCAACCGGACGATTGGTCGGAATAGACACAACACGCAGTTTATAAATTTCTTCAAATTCTGCTGCTTCGGTCATAGCCGTCCCGGTCATACCCGCCAATGTTTCATACAAACGGAACAAGTTTTGATATGAAATACTGGACACTGTTTGGTTTTCAGGTTGAACTGTTACGTGTTCTTTGGCTTCAATAGCCTGATGTAAACCACGCCCAAAACGGCGGCCCGTCATAACACGACCGGTAAATTCATCAACGATTAAAACCTCACCATTACGAACGACATAATTTACATTTTTTTGGAACAAATGGTGTGCCAACAAAGATTGCTGAATATGCATAACCAACGCGGCGTTTTCCGGTGCATAAAGATTATCACCAACCAACAAACCTGCTTCTTTTAATAATCTTGTCGCAGAATCAACACCGGTTTCGGTCAATGTAACATGTCTGTCTTTTTCGTCTTTCTTGAAATCTTCTGGGGCGAATTTAGCGACAACTTCATCAACACGTGCATAAAGTTCACTGATGTCTTCTGAGGGCCCAGAAATAATCAACGGGGTTCGTGCTTCGTCAATTAAAATACTGTCGACTTCGTCAACGATACCAAAGAACAACGGACGCAAAACTTGTTGTTCCTTGGAAAATTTCATATTGTCACGCAAATAATCAAAACCCAATTCAGAATTTGTAACATAAGTAATATCACACGCGTATGCAGCACGGCGTTCTTCATCGGTCATATCGTGTTGAATAATACCAATTGTTAAACCCAAAAACTTATAAACCTGGCCCATCCATTGTGCATCACGTGATGCCAAATAATCGTTAACAGTAATCAAATGTGCACCCTTGCCATACAAAGCTTTTAGATACAAAGCCAATGTTGCAACCAATGTTTTACCTTCACCGGTTTTCATTTCTGCAATTTGACCGTGATTTAAAACCATACCACCAATCAATTGAACGTTAAAATGCCGCAAACCGATGGTTCTGATGGCGGCCTCGCGCACAAGGGCGAAAGCATCGGGCAAAACATTTTTTTCTTTTTCACCATCTGCCAAACGTTTACGCAAAACATCAGTTTGTGCACGCAGTTCTTCGTCCGACATATTATGATATTTTGGTTCCAAATCATTTATCAACGAAACTGTTTTATCATACGATTTTACTAACCTGTCGTTGGCCGACCCCAACAATCTTTGAATTATATTCATTGCCATCTTGTTTTTCCTTGTTTTTATTTATGGTAATGTATAGCAATTTTGGACCTTGCGGTCAAGATACTTTATGATATAATGCTATCATAAACATAAACAAGTTGCGAAAAACAAAAATTATTCATTTTTTGCACAAAACAAAGGCAGAGAAAGGGGGACCAAAAGTATGAAAGAGCCGATAAAACAATTAGATACAAACAACATTACAAGTGAAACTTTTATAATATCACCGGCACAAATCGAATATATTGCGAACGTATTTGCCAAAAATTTTGCTGATACTATGAATATGCGAACATTTTCCCAAAAAATTTGCGAAATTGCTGAAACTTCACTACGAACGGCATTAAAAGCCGCCAAGAAGATGGGCGAAATCACCAAGCAACCCAAATAAAAGTTGATTTTGAACATTTTTCATATAAAATACAAACAACACAGTCAACCAAAGCATAGCCGATGCGAAAGTATCGGAGGAAAGTCCGGACTGCGTGGGACGACACACCGGTTAACGACCGGGCAGAGCAATCTGACGATTAGAGCAACAGTGACGAAGCGAACATATTGTTCGAGTGAAACGGGCAATCTCTGTGTGCAGCAACTTCAAATAGGTTCCCTATGGTTTGTCCCAAACCGGGAACGGGTAGAGGGCTTGACATTTTGTGGCAACACAATATGCAGATTAATTATGCTTGCCACCCAAACGTGGTATTAAATTTGCCGGTATACTACTGGGTTTGGGCGGAACAGAATCCGGCTTATCGGTTGGCTGTGACGGCAACACCCATGCGGGTGTTTTTTATTTCGCATAATTGCTGAACACCGCCTTCCGGAAATCGGACATCGAACTGTGACCAATGTCGGCACAACACGCCGCACACCAATCCGCACACCTCGTAGCACTAGTGGAGGGGGACACAAACA
>CACYQE010000056.1 GCA_902776515.1 uncultured Pseudomonadota bacterium | reverse complement strand
AGCCCTTCGGAGCCTTAAACTCACGGAAAGTGTAATTGCCCTGTGCCAAGCCGGAAAAGCTCAGCTTACCCTCGGCATTGGTATAGCCCTCGGCAACCTGCGTTCCAGCGCTGTCATAGAGACGGAAGCCTGCGCCCATGAGAGGAATTTCATCGTATACGTCCTTCTTGATGATCTCCAGCGATCCACGGATAGGTGTATTCTCGACTGTAATCTGAACGGTCTGTCCGCTCTCTGTAATCAAGACGGTATGCTGGGTGTGATCCGGGACATAGCCCTCCGGTGTGGTGGTTTCCTGCAGCACATAGCTTCCGAGCGGAATTTTCGGCAGCGTCAATGTACCGTCGACTCCGGTGTCCCCCTCGGCACAGAGCGCTCCGGCCTCATCTCTCAGTTCAAAATGAACGCCCGGTAAAGCTGCCCCGGTTTCGGAATCCGTTTTGAGGATGGACACTGATCCACGGGCAGGTGTATTGGAGATGTTCTGTGTGACGGTCTGACCGTTTTCATTCAAGGTGATGGTGATCGGCGTACCGTCCAGGACGTACCCATTTTGTGTTGCGGTTTCTGTCGCAACCCACTTTACACTTATCGTGGCCTTGGTGTTTTCAAAAACATTTTCAGGATGATATGTTACCGTTACAATACAAGGTGCGTTTTGATTAACAATAAATTCATCATTGGTACACGCCTGGGCAGCAGAAATACCAACCTGATTTTCACTTGAACCATCCACGCTGATTTTTATATCGGCAATTTTAATTTTACTGTCGTTTGCGACACCGATTTTTACATCCTGGGTCTTTGTTTCACCAACAAATGTTTGCGACCAATCGATGGTTTCATCTGGCTCTATTTTTAATATCGGTTCAACAACAGTTTCTTCAACTTTTTCAGGAATTTTAATAGTGCCGTCTTTTTTGCCACCAACCAACAATGCGACCAGCACCAACGCAACGACCAACGCCGCAACAACCAATATCCATTGAATGTGTTTTGGTGTGTTTTTACGCAGATTAGAAATGTGTTGCGTTAATTTGCTCATGATACAAATGCCCCCGAAATACGTTATTGGATTCTTACTACCTGACAACTTGCACCGCTGAATTTCAGCAATTGATCGCAAAGTTGTTGTGCAGTATCAATATCAGGCATAGGTCCAATACGTAAACGATACAAACGTGCCGCCGAAGATGTTGCACCTAATTCGCCGACACCTTGTTCATCAACAGCATAGAACACGCTGTCTTTGTATTTTGTTAATAAACCCTTGCCATCATTGCCACTGAATTTTGCCAATAAATCGGCCCAGTATTCATCCAACGCACGAACACTGGTGTCGGAACGCAATTCAACCGCAACGCCACTTTGATTACTGCTTATCAAAGGAACGTTTGTAGATGGCAAATACGCACCGGCTGTGTCACGTTGGGTTGGTAACATCGATACGCCTGATGATTTCGCACCTGTTGCAACACCCGTTCCGTATAAATTCACAGGTGTTACCGTATTGCCCATATTTACCGGCATTGGTGAATTACCAATAAATGTCGGATTGGCGGTATAATTACCATAACCCGCATTGATTGCGGCTTGGTCCGCGGTATACAAAACATTGTTCAATGATTGACCTGATAACATACTTTGGGCAACGTTCGCCTCGGCCAATGCCATAACACTTGCAGTATCAGCAATCAAGAAAGGTTTTGCACGCTTTTTAATACATACAATACGTTGACCGCTACGCAGAACCATATCGCCAACCGCTTCGACAATCAGTAAACGACCATCTTCGCCATCAGTGCGGAAACCAACAGGCGATTCGCCGCCCTCGACCAACAATGATACAACCGGACGTTGGGTCATAGAAATAACCTTGTCACCAAAATCAATGTATGTAAACACACGGTCACGCCATACACGTTCAGGTGCAATTACGTAATCATCGGGGTTTGGAACAAAAATGTCCATATCAAATCTGAATTCGGATGGGTCAATCTTCATTGTTTTAATCCAACCATAATCTTCGCCATCAACCCCAAGTGTTGTGCTTTTTGTGGCCGCCTTTTTGAATATAGACCCCGAACCACCAGTTGTGGTCGCAGTATTGGTTGCACCCGGTAAACGTGCGTTTCCATCCAAAACGATATCAACCTGGGAATATGTAATTTCACTGGCAATCGATGGTTCACTGCGTAAATAGAACGTGTAAACATTTCCAGATTTTCCGGTTACAATCATATTTGTATCAGACCCCTGATTTTCATTCACAGGTGTAATATACATCGTGCGACTGCCCTGGGCGGCATCAACATTAAACAAGGAATTATTTCCCATAACCGCATCTTCAATTTGCTCGCCTTCTGGCAACGTGATAAGTGTTGTCATACCATTACGCAACTTGACCGGCAAAACGGTTCCTTTTTCCCACGACAATTGGGCATAGCCAGGTTTAATACTGCCCGATGCCATATTTGCGTTTGGATTATCCCATGCCGCCTGGGCACCAATATTAAACACTTCCGCAGACACCGTCCCCGTGCCACAAACGCACGCCAAGCAAAGTAAAATAGTCCGTGATTTAAGAGTCTGTAATAAAGTCATATTCCTTTCCTTATGCCTTGTTTTACTTTTTATTTATACACCGTATCCAGTGGGTCCCCATCGCCACTTTCAATAGTATATTCTGAAACACGAATTCCCAACGGGTTGTTTATTCGGTCGTTCCATTCCATATCTTTGGACACATCAGTCGACAATCCTACACGAATTGTATACTTTTTCTGTTTAATTTGTCCATTACTATCTTCACAATGATAATTCATTTCAACCCTGTATTGATTTTCACGCAGTTGTATGACGTTTTCAAAGTTTACCGGGCACACAAATTCGAACCCCGGCGTGTCATTAGTTAACGCAACAACCAGACCTTTCTTGCGAAATTCGTCATAAACTTCCTTGGAAGACCATGATGCCACAACACCATTTGTATTTCCCCATTTTCTGCGAACAGCAGAAGTATTTTTTTCAATTTCATTTCTGGCCCGAACATATTCCCTGACAAAAGCCCTTTTGTATAATTCTATATTAGTGTCCACAGGCGGCATTTCAATCAACTGAACAGTCGTATCAACACGTTTTGCGGTCAAGAAAAATATCTGGGGTCTGTTAAGTGGAAACATTTTTTCCAACGATAACAGCATCGCAAACAGCACAACCACCGTTCCGGCGAACACGAAAATCAGCAACCTGGACAATAAAACTGGCGGTTCTATGCGGTCTTGCAAGCGTTTCTCTCCTTTTGTTTAATTTGATTGTAGAAAAATTTTGACACATAATGCAAGGGAAAAATAGTGATTTGTGGTTAGTGTAAGTGGTTTGTGGGTAGTGTTTAGTGAACCGTCACCCTGGTCCCTTCTTCGTCATACCGGCGTAGGCCGGTATCTCGTCAGACTTTGTCGCAGTTCCATCCCCTTCTTTTCCAAAGAGGGGGTGGCGGGTAGCACCCGCCGGGGTAGTTTGGTGTCGAGTCACTGTCACGGTATAGTCTCAGGCGGTAATGCAGAGATACCGGCCTACGCCGGTATGACGGTTCACAAACCACAAACCACTAACACTAACCACACATTTTTCCCTTGCATTGAATTTACAAAAAAATTATAATATTTGCACTTGATTTTCTGTGATTATATGCTAACCTTGCACAGATTATCGGGACACAATTCGGACCAAAGGTGCGAATTTCTGGGGATTATCCAGGGGCATGGTTCAATGGTAGAACATCGGTCTCCAAAACCGCAGATGAGGGTTCGATTCCTTCTGCCCCTGCCAGTTTCCTTGGTGGTGGTGGATTGGTTGTAACGATAAAAACCTTAAGGATTGGTGCTTTTTATGAAGAAATTGCTGAATTTTATCAAGTCTGTTCGGTCAGAATGGTTCAAAATTGTATGGCCATCACGTCAAGAGGTTGTTCGTGCAACCATAATGATATTGGTGTTTTCGGGCGTGGCGGCACTGTTTTTCTTTGTGATTGACACTATTTTGAACGCGATTGTGGGGTGGATTTTCTAATAAAAACGTTGTCAAAGGGATGTAAAATGGAAGAAAAAATGCAATGGTTTGTTGTGAATGTTCATACTGGCTGCGAAGATAAAGTGGCCCGCGGGTTGCGTGAGCAAATTGATAAACGCCGTTTGAATGCGTTTTTTGGTGAAATTCTGGTTCCTACACGTGAAGTTACCGAAATCAAGGGTGGCAAACGCGTTAAAACAGAAAAGAAGTTTTTCCCGGGTTACATTGTTGTGCAAATGGTTATGAACAATGAAACGTTTTCATTGGTAAAACTGATGCCCCAGGTTGTTATGTTTTTGGGTGCACGTCAAAAACCTGTGGCTGTGACCGAAGAAGAAGCACGTCGTTTATTAAAGCAGGTTGAAGAGGGCAGCACCGTCCCAGATGATATTGAATACGAGGTTGGACAAGAAGTTCACGTGATTGATGGGCCTTTTGCTAACTTTAATGGTATTGTATCCGAAGTTGACAATGTTAAACAAAAGATGACTGTAACAATTTTGGTGTTCGGACGTGAAACCAGTGTTGCATTAGATTTTGAACAGGTAGAAAGAGTTTAACCGAATTTATTCGGCGGGTATGTGCAAGGCATACAAAAAACGTGGTAGATGTGCCACATCGAACCACAAAATTTCGTAAAAACAAAAACGGAGTAAAAAAATGGCAAAAAAAGAACTGAAAGGGATTGTTAAATTAGTCGTCCCTGCAAAACAGGCGAACCCTGCACCACCAATTGGTCCTGCGTTGGGTGCGGCCGGTGTTAACATTGCTGAATTTTGTAAGCAATTTAATGACAAGACTGCTGATAAAAAACCGGGAATGCCAATTCCATGTATTATTACTGTTTATACAGACCGCAGTTTCGAATTTATTATGAAATTGCCACCGGTCTCTTATTATATCAAAGAGGCTTTGGGTCTGAAAATTGGTTCTCATAAACCGGGACGTGATTTTGTTGGCAAAATAACCAAGGCACAGATTGAAGAAATCGCCAAGGCGAAAATGCCGGACTTGAATTGCTCTACCATTGAATCTGCGATGAATATCGTTGC
>CACYQE010000055.1 GCA_902776515.1 uncultured Pseudomonadota bacterium | reverse complement strand
GAACTTTTTCAAATTGCTGTTTGAAACGTTCGATAACACCACGAACCTCGGCCGGGACATCTTTGTCCGTTTTCATCAGACGTTCGCCATATTCTACTATATATTCCAAAGTATCTGCAGCAAAAAAACGTCCGACATATTTTTCAATGGCAATTCCACCCTTTTGCACACATATTGCCGACATAACTTTTGTCATCTGGTTATAAAAATTTGCCAGTTTTATAAAGTTTTGGACTGATATTGCCATCTCTTATCTCCCAGTGTTGTTAATACATTATAAAAACTATTGCCACCAAAAGGCAATTAAATTATAATATCAAATATGAGAATGTTTAAATTTGTTTTTTTACTGGCTCTTTGTGCGTGTTCGTCCCCGAATACGGGCAGTATTGATAATGCAACTATTTTAAATTGGGAAAACGAATCTGTCACAACAGAACAGTTTGTTCGTGACCACAAGGCCTGTTTGGGAATTGACCGACCACAATATTTGCCACGTTCCCGCTTTGCTAAGTTATTATCCCCAAACCAGACTACGCGTATGCCCGACTGGGATGGGTTGTGGGTAACATTCCAATCAAATGAATACCGCGATGTGGGTCAACGGGCTTTGCTCTCGGTTCCGCGTAACACAACATCAAAATCTGTTGGTGCATACCGCAGATGTATGTTCAGACGCGGCTATTTATTGCGTGCAATGTAAAAATTTTACCCTGTCACTTTTATATTCCATAAAAATATGATATAATAACTGGCATGAAACGTGGTTTATTGTTTTGGCTTTATTTTGTTGTCGCTATTATTTTGGCGATATATTTTGCAACCCGAACAATTATGAGTTTTATGGGTCATGGCCCTGTATCAGTGATACGTAATGTATATTTATCCGCCGATGTAAATAACAAGGATTTATCCGGAATTGTTGCGGCCGCCGGGATTTCACCTGGGACAAACACATATTCTGCTAATTTGAATGTGATTAACGCACGTTTATTGCAAATTCCCGGAATCAAAGAGTCTGCTGTCCGCCGTTTACCCAATGGAAATTTAACAATACGTGTAAAACTTTATCGTGCCGTGGCCAGTTGGACTGATGGTAATTATTTTTATCCATTGTCCGCCGATGGGACAATCGTAAATCAACCATCCGCGGAAAACAAACCGGGTGCCGTTACATTTCGCGGTGAAGTACCGAACGATATAACCGAAATAACCAAGGTTGCGACCGGATTAATTGGCGATTTAAACTACCTTGAAATGGTTGATAAACGCCGCTGGAATCTTTATACAAATGGCGGGATTTTGGTTATGTTGCCGGAAACAGACCCTGTAACCGCATTGGGCAGTTTGGTGACATTAAACCAAAAACACAAAATTTTAAATAAAAACATAAACACAATTGATATGCGTGACCCCGCACGAATTTTGGTAAAATAAAATGAATATGTTTGATTCATCTTTTTTGTGTTTGGACATTGGAAACAGCGGCGTTCGCGGTATGGCACATCGTGTCCGCAGTGCAGAATTGGTAAAATCAGCATATTATTCAATTGATTCTTTTGACACCGTATTTGCATTAAAATCTGTGATAGATGAACTAGAACGTCAAATGGGAACGCATTTTGATACCGCATACATTACCGGAAATTTCGGAATATCATGTTTTAAAATGGTGGCTAAAAGCACTGTTTGGCCATCAGAACATAAAATAACGCCTTTTGATGTTCAAACCCAAATTTCACAAATTGAAATTCCGGAAAATTTTTACCCTATGCACATTATACCGTTGCGGTATGACACACCAAAACTTCGCAATATGTTATCACCAATCGGTCATACTGACAGGCAATTAATATCCGCATTTTCTGAAATTCTGTTTGACAAGGAAAGCATGGAAAAAATTTTATCAGATTTACGTCATTCGCATATCCAATCACACGGCTTCTATACACCACATTTCTTGCAAAATCGCGTTTTCAGACAACATAAACAAACAACAATGTTTATCGATTTTGGTGCCGAAACAACAACTGCATCAATATGGACGGACCGTGGCCCCGTATGGTATAACGGCTTTGCCATCGCAGGTAATGATTTGAATCAGGAAATATCCGATAAACTTGGCATATCTGTTGCCGAAGCGGACAGAATAAAACGCAATGTTGCAAACCTGAATCCAAAAGACACCGAACGTTTTTTACCGGCGGATATGGCGTATGCGTTTTCTTGTGCGGATGTAAATGATATCGTTATTCCTTTCTTTAACGATTTAATAGAACAGATACAAACCGCTGGCGAAGAATACATCAACAAATATAAACCTGGTCAAATTATTATTAGTGGCGGTGCCACCAAGACCAAGGGATTGGAAAATATGGTTTTGGAACGTTTTGGGATTGCTGTGACAAACAAGGGTGTCGATGCGAACGTTCGTGCATTATCTGATTTCATCTGGCAAACCCAGGAACCACACAGACGTGCATTTCATACACGTGCACAAAATTTAAAAAACAAAACAGACAACATATTAAAAATATTTCATATATTCAAACCACGTAAAAAAATAAAACCACAATTTATCCCGATTATGCCAAGTACACTCTGTTTTGATATGACCAAACAGGAAACGTATACTATGTTCAAATCAGGCGGCATTTCCGTAATACACGTTGATATTATGGACGGGTTATATGTCGACAGAATTGCCGGTGGAATCGATGAATTGCGTAATATCAGGGCCGCATGGGCGGGACATTTGCATGTTCATCTGATGACCGAGGCACCATCCGCATGGGCAAATGCGGCGATATCAGCGGGGGCTGATACCGTTATACTTTCTACAAACACATCTGGGTTACGTGCGGCAATTCAAAATGTAAAACAATCCGGAAAACGTGTTGGTATCGCACTAAACCCCGAAAGCCCAATATCTTTGCTAAAAACAGTTTTACGTGATTTGGACGAGGTTATGATTATGGCGGTAACCCCCGGGGCGGCGGCACAACCGTTTAACAAAGATGTATTAACTAAAATCGCTGCCCTGGCAGCAACACGTAAAAAATATGGATTAAAATATAAAATATCTGTGGACGGCGGAATAAACCCCGATACCGCAAAATTATGCTGGGATGCCGGGGCGGATTTGTTGGTCAGCGGTTCATACCTGGAAACAGCACCTGATTTTCCTTTGGCGGTGCAAGGTTTATTACGTTCCTAGCGTATAATTATTTGACGACCATCACCACATTCTGATATATCAATATGAATAGTATTTTTCGGCAACATATCTGATGCTATATCCGGCCATTCAATTAATGTTATATCGTTTTGAATTGCATAATCCAAACCTATTTCCACCAATTCCGATGCATCAGATATACGATACAAATCAAAATGAGATATGTGAAAACCGTCCTTTTCATACGTTTGAACCAGTGTAAATGTGGGACTGGGGACAACGGTATCGGCACCACACAACGTTTGAATAATTGTGCGTGCAATTTCTGATTTTCCAACCCCAAGATTTCCGTGTAATGCAACCGTTACTGGTGCATGCAGTGTTTTCGCAAAATCTGCCGCCCAAGAACGTGTTTCATCAATATTTTTTGCAATGTATTTCATCAAACACCCTTTTCGATTTTAACCATTTATCTTGAACATTTTCTAAATCTATATCAACGTCACCTACAAATAAAATATATGGTTTATAATCAGGTTCTAAAAATTCTTGCTGTTTATCTGACCGTACAGCATGCATCGCCTGCTCTGCTTTCTCTTTGGTATTATATGGCAATACTATTTTAAACACCAGCACCCCACGTTGAACAAAGACATCAACAAAATGTATATTTTTATGACTATGCACACCATCCACTTTTATCGTATCTTTAATTTTTTGCATTTTTTACTCCAATACTAATAAATCATCTTCCATTTTATGAATTGCATCACGCATTTCCGCAGCTGTTTCAAAATCCAAATTTTCAGCCGCACGCCGCATTTTGATAGTTAAATCTTTTATCTGCTTGCGTAACGTTGCCGCATCAAACACGCCTTCCTTGGTATATAAAAAGTTGCGTTTTTTATCTGTTTTTTCCTGTTTGTCCGATACCTCGGAAAACACAGCCTTGGTAACAGTTTTTGGCGTAATATTGTGCTCCGCATTATATGCCATTTGTTTTTCACGCCGCCGCTCTGTTTCGTCCAGTGCTGCTCGCATAGAATCTGTTATCACATCCGCATACAAAATCACACGACCATCCGCGTTTCGTGCGGCACGCCCAATTGTTTGAATCAATGAACGCACAGAACGCAAGAAACCTTCTTTATCTGCATCCATAATCGCAACCAATTCACATTCTGGGACATCCAAACCTTCACGCAACAGATTAATTCCCACCAATACATCATATTTTCCAATACGTAAATCACGTAACAATTCTATGCGTTCCAATGTTTCAATATCGCTGTGCAGATATTTTGCCCTAACACCATTTTCAACAAAATAATCGGTTAATTGTTCCGCCATTTTTTTGGTAAGTGTTGTAACCAATACACGACCTTTGGTGTTTTTAACCTCGTGTAATAAATCATCAACTTGGTTTTTAATAGGACGAACAACACACAACGGGTCTAATAATCCCGTGGGTCTTATAACCTGTTCAGCCACAATACCGCCGGACTGTTCCAATTCCCATTCTGCTGGTGTTGCGGAAACAAATATAGTTTGCGGTCGCAATGTATCCCATTCATCAAATGTCAACGGTCTGTTATCAATGCAGGATGGCAGACGAAAACCATATTGACTAAGTGTTTCTTTACGTGCCCTGTCCCCACGCGACATAGCCCCAATTTGGGGAACGGTGACATGACTCTCGTCTATGAATAAAATTGCATCTTTTGGCAAATATTCGAACAACGTAGGTGGCGGCTGACCCGGCAAACGCCCAGATAAATATCGCGAGTAATTTTCAATTCCCCGACAAGTTCCGGTTGATTCCATCATTTCTATATCTAAATTTACACGCTCACGCAGACGTTGCTCTTCAATATATTTCATATTATCGTGAAAATACTTTAACCGTTCTTCTAAATCAGAACGTATATTTCCAATGGCCTGTAATATCGATGGCATAGGTGTAGCATAATGAGTATT
>CACYQE010000054.1 GCA_902776515.1 uncultured Pseudomonadota bacterium | reverse complement strand
GCCGGGACATCGGCCGCAGTAATGTAGTTCGCATCATTATTCAACTGACTAACATTTGTAGGCAAAGTCGGAATTTCCGGTTTATTCAAGATTTGTGCTGCACCTTCGGTTGCGTTCCAATCCGCATTAACCTGAGCCGGGACATCGGCCGCAGTAATGTAGTTCGCATCATTATTCAACTGACTAACATTTGTAGGCAAAGTCGGAATTTCCGGTTTGTTTTGGATATATGCCATACTTGTATCATCCGTTTCGTTCCAATCCGCTTGAACTTGGGCTGCGGGGATTTCAGGCTTATTCTGGATATATGATGGCGATGTATCATCCGTTTCGTTCCAATCTGCCTGGGTTTGAGACAAATTCGAAACGGCATCCTGTAAATCAGCAATGTTTGTTTCCGCGGTATCCAAACGACCCTCTGCTGTATCCAAACGACCCTCGGCGTCGGTAACACGGTCTGGTAATGCCGCGATACTATCTGGTAATGCCGCCATACTGACCGATTGTTCTTTACTTGCACCCACATAACGCCCAACCGAAGAACGTGACAAAGATGCAGATCGAGCCATCGGCGTTGTTGCCGTTCCGTGGACAGATTTTACACCAACCTGTTTTGGAGAAATAACCCTGCCCAAACTGGCCGAACGTGCCGTGCCACCAAAGTGCATTGATGCCGCACGTTGAACCTTGGGGGAATGTGCATCAGCGGCATTTAATGACGATGCCGCAAAACCATCACCGCATGCACCCGCCAACAAAACACCAACTATGGTTAATACAGATATTTTTCTCATTTGTATCCCTCCATTGCTCTCTCTGTCTGTGCCGAATTAAAATTCGTATCTTACACCAATAGAGAACGAATTATCCCATACAGTTTTAACATCTATACCCAAAGATTCCAACGCAGGTGTAGCTGGAACTGCAATCGCCGGTCTATTAGAATCACGTGTAATATCCGGACCTTCAAATGCCGCCAAACGATAACGCAAATCTAAAACTACGTTCGGTGACAAGTGGTGCGAATATCCAAACATCGCCGCACCCATTAACGACAACTTGCTATTTTCTGGATCATTGTCGGAATAATATGTCCAGTCTGTACGTATTTGTGGCAACGCAACACCAATACCGCCGCCAATATATACACCACCCGCAAAATTATAGGAAATATTGCCCAAGATATATGGTGCAGACAAATTAAACGTAATACCTTCACCAGAATCAGTGAATTTTGTAATATAGCCGACTTCGATATCACCACGCCAAGACGGTGAGAAAATTTTACCAACGAACAAATCACCACCAAACACCGGTTCAAAATTATAACTGTCGTGGTCCGCACTAGCATCAACAACCGCCGCCGCCGGCGATGCCTTGTACTTGGTCTTGAAATTCAATAAATTCAAACTAAGGTGTGCACCAATATAGGTGTCGTTTTGTGCAACCGGTGCCACAATCACAGGTTCAGGTCGAGCTGGTTCAACCGGCTGTGGTGCCGCAACGGGTTCACCATACATCTGAGTAGGAACACCGGTTATTATATTTATAACACGGTATTTCTTGGTTCTGCAATTATCACCTTCGCAAGAACAACCATCACCATAACAAGCCGCCATCGCACCAGTGGTCATCATGACAGCCAACAAACTAACCAATGTTTTTTTCATTTTTTCTCCTGTTTATTTACAATGGAATTATATCACATTTTAGACCCAGAAAAAAGCACAAAATTCAATGTAATTTTTAACGTAGTTTCAAACCGTTATAATAAAGAGCCAAAAATATCAACAAAATAAAAAGTAATGACCTTGACCCAAAAAATTTTTTTTACTAATATCATTTTTGATGGAAGATAATACTGTTATTTCTTTTGCAAATGTTGGGGCCAGATACGACAACAAAAATGACATTTTAACCGATGTGTCATTTAATGTTGGTGCGGGTGCTTTCTATTTTCTGACCGGTGCATCGGGTGCCGGAAAAACAACTTTGTTGCGTTTGATTTATCAATTGCACAAACCGTGTCGTGGTATGATCAAACTGTTCGGTCGCGTTACCACGGATATGTCACGTGACGAAATCAGCGAAATACGTCATAAAATGGCCATCGTTTTCCAGGAATATTCATTGTTGTCACACATGTCTGTGTTCGACAATATCGCCCTGCCCCTGCGTGTTCGTGGCGTTGATGAGGCTAAAATAAGAAAATTAGTCACAAAAACATTGGAATGGGTGGGTTTGGCAAAATTTGCAAATGCAAATCCTAAAACACTCAGCGGCGGACAACAACAACGTGTTTCTGTGGCACGGGCTATTATCGTTCAACCGGCTATTTTATTGGCTGACGAACCGACCGGAAATTTGGACGATGAAAACGCATCCAGATTGATGGAACTGTTTATCCAAATGAATAAAATGTTTGGAACAACCATCATATTGGCCACACACAGTTCTAAAATGATAGAAACATATAAATTTCCTGTGATGCACGTTGAAAATCATCGTCTGGGCTTTGTTGGAACATCCGACCACCATATTCCAAAGGTTCCTTTGACCGCATCAAAAGCTACAAAAGATACCGATAATAAAAATTATTTTTCCGAACTGTCCAAACAGTTTGACAACATTGGGAAACTGTAAAATATGAAAAGACCACTTGTATTTTCGTTGGTACATGACCAGTCAATATTTATGACAGTGATTGTTGGAATTATGACTTTTTTGGCTGTGTTAGCACTGGGAATATCATTATCAATAGGGACCGGCGTTGTTCGTTGGAATCGCCAGTGGGATTTATTCGCCACGGTCCAGGTAACCAGCCAGGCCACTTCCCAAAACGTTAAAAAAATCATCGAAGACAATCGTTCCAAAATTGCCAGTATGCGTGAAATATCAAATGCCGAAATGATGGAACTGGTTCGGCCATGGATTTCTGATGGCGGCGGTGTGTTACAAAATTATTTACCCCAGATGTATGAAATCAAATTTAAAACTAAATCGGACATAAAACTGTTCAACGATAAAATTTCACCCTATGCACGTATGCTGACCCATACCCAGGCATTAAACCCATCTATTTCAGCCGGTTGGAAAATGGTCACTATTTCGGGCATAGTTTTGGTGTTGATTATCGCCGCAATTGGTTTATGCATTTCGTTTATTGCAAGGAATACCGCTATGTTACATAAACGTGAATTGGAAATCCTTAATCAGGTTGGTGCAAACGATTCGTTTGTCGTTCAACAAATGCAAATGATTGTTACAAAAATATGTGGCGTTGCATGCACTGCTGGTTTTCTGGTTGCGATGCCCATATTAATGTTGATACTTTGGACGGCACATTCGGCACGATTGGGTTTAATGACTATGATGGGATTATCCGGAACGGGTTGGATACTATTAATGTTAATGCCGGTTGCCATTGTTATTTTTGCGATATACATAACCAAACGAACAACGTTGGATATTTTAAAGAATAATTAAATGAGATTATTAACTTCATCTTTATTACTGGGGGTCTTTGTTTTGGGTGGGATTATATTCAAATTGTCCAGTCCGAATAATTGTGCCAACATATTACCTAATGACAGCATTTTCGTTTTAACGGGCGATGCACGCAGGATACCTTTTGCCGTCAATCAGATAAAAAAACACCCCTATTCTGATTTATACATAATAGGTGCCGGAACAAACGTCAACCCATCTATGTCTATCAAGGCTTTTATTGAATCTACATCTAAATCAACGTATCAAAACGCACGGGCAATTAAACGCATCGCAACCAAGGCCGGTTTGGACCGAATCGTTTTAATAACAACCGAAGATCATATTCATCGTGCAAAATATCTGATACAATCAGAATTACCAAATACGGAAATTGTGGCCTGTCCTGCTATCTTGTCTGAAATGTCCGCCGGACGCAGATTGGAACGCTGGACAATCGAATATGTAAAATATATCGTTACAAGGCTTGGAATCAAAGAAAGTAATTAACACCAAGGATGAAAAATGTTACGAACTGTTATTTTTAAAATTTTGTTGGCCGTTTATTTCATTTTATGGTCGCCAATTTTACTGGTGGGACTGGTATCAAAAAAGTTGAACAACTTTTTTGTTATAACATGTGCAGTGGGTGTTTTGGTTCTTGCCCGAATAATATGCAATATAAAATACGAAGTGCATTATCCGCCGGTCGAAGAAGATGGTGTTCCCGCAACCCCAAACGATAATTTGCGACTTGATGGGAAATCAATTGTTGCCGCAAAACATATGTCTATTATGGAGGTCGCAATTTTGGCCACAAATATACAAAATCCGTTTTTTATCATAAAACGAGAATTGTTGTGGATTCCTGTTTATGGATGGGCTTTTTGGCGAATGGGTTTGCAACCGGTAAACCGTGCACGCGGTGCAACAAATATGCAAAAATTAACCGAGGCTGTCGCAGAAAAAATCAGAAACGGCCAAACATTAATTATTTTTCCCGAAGGAACACGGGTAAAACCTGGTGTTCGTATACCACTGAAACGCGGTTTATTGTTTTTGGCACAAAATTTAAAGTTGCCTATTTTACCGGTTGGGACAGATACCGGGATTTATTGGCCAAAACACGGAAAAATGAAATCAGGAACAGCACACGTTTATTTCGAAACAATTATTCCATCAACATCAACATTGCCCGAAATCAGTGAAGCCATTAACCGGCACAGTGCATAAACAGTAAAAAATTAACTTATTGATTTCCATTACACCAAGGTTGGCGTTTTCCGCCAGCGTATTTTCGCCCAAAACCTTCAGATATCAAGACATTACCAACATCGCGACCATCGGGTGTTATAACGTTCGCATCGATTCGCCCCAGATACTTATCATCTTTGATATTTTCTAATTGAACGATTGTTCCCGTTGGGATTATTTCACCCAAACGAACCTTTGCAGCAACAGCACGCGTTCTTTCATATTCACACTCACTGGTCATTTCCGGTGTATCAACATTTCGCAAACGAACACGGACAGAGATTTCTATATCATCATCCAAATTCACCATTGCTGAAAAAGTATCGCCATCAATAATATACCCAACACGTGCCGGAACGGCATACAATGCCATTGGAAAAAGTAAACCACAAACAAATACAACCAATCCACGCATTACGGTAACCTTGGTGACCAGGTTGGTTCCAAACCATTTATATCATCAGGTAATTCAATGTCATACATATTTTGCCCCGTGATATCGACACTGCGAATATGACTGATTCTTTCAATATTATCGACTGCTTTTTCTGTTTCATAAAAAACCAAACGCCGCGATCCCGGTGCCCAAGAAGGTGCCTCCATAAACCAACCACCAGCCAAAATCTTTTCGTTTTTGCCATCTTGGTTCATAACACCAACATAGAAAGTGTCATCTGCCATTTTTGTAAAGGCAATAAATTGTCCATCTGGGGACCATGCCGGCGTTGCATAACGCCCTGCACCATAAGTCAAGCGTTTTACTTCACCAGTATTCAAATCCAAAACGTGAATTTGTTGACTGCCACTGCGATCAGAATTAAATGCGATTTTACGACCATCTGGCGAATACGATGGACTAGTGTCGATGGCATTCCCAGAAGTTAATTGTTTCAAGAAATTATTTTCAATGTCGTATTCATATATATGTGTAATTCCATTTTTCACCAAAGACAATGCAACACGTGTTCCATCAGGTGAAAACCTTGGTGCAAAAT
>CACYQE010000053.1 GCA_902776515.1 uncultured Pseudomonadota bacterium | reverse complement strand
CCAATTCGGATTTGATGTTTCCTGGGTTTGATAACAATCCCACAGTTCACTAATACATTCGTTAAAGTTTGTTCCGGCGGCAATGGCCTCGGACAAATTACGTTCTTGTTCTTCGGTATAGAATTCCAGACGTTTTTTCTGCAACGCCTGTTGTGCTGCAACCTTTTGATATGTGATTTTTTGTGCGGCTGTTTTTAACTGTTCGCCATACAAATCACAATCAGCATTGGCATCCAACAAGTATTTCTGCATAATACTGCGACGTGCATCAGCAACCGGACCACGCAAAGAACTGTATGGATCGCCCGATGCAGATGTATAACCAAAACAAGATGCAGACGAAGTTGTTGTCGCGGTTTTACGTTCAACAAATTCAACATCCTTGTTTTCCGTAACAGTAATTATACTGTTGTAATTAAACGGACAAGATGATGTCGCACCGTTTGCACAACGACCATTAGATGGTGGATTACCACACGCTTCGTAAATACCATTAAAGCACGAATCCAAAACACGTGAACAAACATTATTGTGTGCATACGCATACAAATCATATCCCCATGTTGTTGCTAAATTATCCTTGATTTCATCGACCGCTATACTGCCGGTTGTGCCGGTGATTCCACTGACCACGCCCGTTAAATTAGAAATCACACTGGCCAATGTATCAGTACTTTCGCCCAACAAAGTATCCGTGCTGTCCTTGACCTGGTCAGCCCACGATGCCAACGATGCCAAAATATCGGAACCCGCACCATCCAAATCCTTTACATCGAACAAATTACCGTTATTCGTTGCACTGCAATAAGTCGGCGCCGAAGAGCAACTGCACGAACTGTCATAAATCCCATGTGATTGGCACCATTCGGTCATTTCGGTGGAATCACATTCGCTGATAGACGTTGATGTTCCACCATTTTTTGCAACCTCGCGCCAGGATGCACAATTCATAACCTTTTCAGCCTCGGTTAATGTAAATGCCGCACTGACATCTTTACCCTTGTTAGCAATCAACAAAGCCAATTGACCAGAAACCTTAATCAATTCTTCGTTTGCGGATTGCAACGCATCTTCGGCCGCGGCAAAAGCGGTTACACGTCCCGCACATGCACAACGACGTTGAGCCTCGTTACGGGCGGTACAAATTTCATCCATACAGGTATAATATGATTCCAAACAATTATTATAGGCATCCGCAGAAATCAAACCGGTTGTTGAATCAATGATGTTGGAATAATTTCCGGAATATAATTTCCCAGACATATATGTGTAATATGTACTGCCAGACCCCTTGGCACCACGAATTGCATCACCCGACAACGACACACGTGATGTATTCGTTTCGGTCGAACGTGCACGAACAGCACGGTTTCCGGTACGTGTTGCGGTTGTGCGGTTTGTGGTTCGTGCAACAACATTACGCGAAGGCGATGTTTTCACATTGGCACGCGATGAAATATTGCGTGTTGCAACATTACGCTTGTTATTTGTGGTTACAGTATTTGTTTGCCGTGTTACAACATTGGCTGAATTCGCCTTGGCACGCGGATTAGTGCGGTTATTAGCACGCGGCGAAGACTGAGCAGTCGTATTTTGTTGTGCAACCTGAATCGGTGCAATCGGGTCCGCAAAAACGGCACGCATCGACAAAAGTGTTGAACAAACAAAGAACGCACCCGCCAACAAGAACACCGTCCCCAGTGCATTTTTGCATATATTTCCAAAAGAACGTTTTTTCATTTGACTCTCCTGCATATCCGACAAATCGCGGAATTCTGCTGTTTTCCCGACATAGTCCACCCCCAGACTATACCTATATTCTTTGTTATTATAACACTTTTACGCCATTGTGTAAACAAGAAAACCCGCCCCATGGGCGGGACAATAAATTAAAAAGCAACCTGAACAGATTCACCCGTTTCTTTTAAACTCTCACCTGTTTGTTTTACAGCACTTTTTGTTTCCGCAACAGCCTTTTTCAACTCGGCCTTTTTTTGTTTTAATTCGGCTTTCTGTTTTTTCAATTCAGCCTTTTTTTCCGCCTTGGCGGCTTTCTGTTCGGCCTTGGCTGATTCAACCTGACCTTTTACATTTTCAGATGCGTTCGTAACAGTTTCAACTATCTCGTCTTTATTTTCTGAAATTTGTTTGGTAACAAAATTTGCACACTTTTTTGATAAAGTTGTAATATTTTCAGACAAACAACCAATCATTGTTTGCGAACCTAAAATCATATCAGGACATACCGCAGTAATTTCAGATTTGTTACAGGCTTCTTCCAATGTTTTTGGTTCGGATTTTTTTCCAAAGCCCAATTTATCAAGCCATCCTGCATCAGCCGTAGACGCGGTCAACGCCCCAAAAATTAAACCCAACGAGAATATTTTTTTCATATTTTTCTCCTTTTTTGTTGTCGTTATTTATTGATATCATAGAAATTTTTTTATGCCTACGTCAATCTTTTATTGATAAAAAATCTATTCTAATTACCCGGCCCAAGACACAGTTTTTAATTCAATGTTTGGCACCTTGGCACCTGTATGCATTTTGATACAAGGCACTTTTGGAAATGTTATATTTATCAACAATTGCTTTTCCTGGTTGTTCAGCATCTTTTTTTTCACATAAATGCATTGCACAAAACGCTGTGGCAAACAATATTCCGCACACGGCCAAATAGCCACCCCAATACAGCAAACGTTCATGAAATGGCGTATCATCAGGTTCACAATAGTAAACCCTGTTGTAAACATCCCTGATTTTTTCGTTAAGTTTATCCGGGTATTTAAACGGTTTTCCGTCAATCAAAACATCGTATTTAATTATCCAACCGCCTTGACCGCGTTCAATTATGTTACGGATAGACACACCGTTGCACTCTATACATCGATTTTCATTAGATTTATGAAAACCCATTCGTTTATATTTTTTTAATAATCTACCCAAACGCCTTGCGTCAGATTTATCTTTATCAATCATAGAGTCCCCATAAAAACTCTTGTTTATCTTAGAAAAAAACAAGTTTATCCGTCAAGAACAAAATCCGATATACTGCTTATTTTGACACATAACGCGAACGATTGCGGCGTGCGTTGACCAACGCGTTATATTCGTTTATCGGCAAATCTGAATAAGCATTATAAACACGTTGAACCGGACGACCTTTAACAGATTCCAAAACAACAATAGACATTGATGTAGTGGCGGTGCCATAAATTATAAAAACCTTACTACCTGCATTTACAACATCACATTTCATTTTTTTTCCTTTTATCTAAAACATATACAATAAACCCCGCCAAAAGACGGGGCATAACTTTACTTTGACCAAATGTTATTAACAGCACGTGCAAAAATAAAATCTGTTTTGTCGATTCCCTTTATTTCATCAGGATGATTATATTCACGTTTTAACGTCTTGTCATTAGAGCGGTCAAGAACAATCATTTTATATGGATTTGTTGTAATAACAAACGTCTTGGTCCCAAGTGCAACTACGTATGGTTTATTCATTTTATGTCTCCTTTCGCTTTTTATATTCACCTGATTTGATAATACACCCAAAAAATATCTTTTGTAAACAAAAAACCGCCTAATTGGTGGTAAAAATTTATTCATCATACGTTTTCTTTATTTAGAACAACGCCCAAAAATCCGTTGAAAAATATTTGTCTTTTTTACATAACAAGATACAACTTCTTCGTTAATAAATTCAACATATTCCCCGTAAAGTTCTTGGTATTCATGATGTGCCGCTGCTGTGGGATTGGATATTTGTTGTTTTTGTGCTATAACAGAAGAAATTACCTGTTGTGCGTATGTTTTACCTGAAACGTTTTGATTGTTGTCCATTACAAATCCTTTTTTTGCGGACGGGATATGCTTTTCTATTTTGAACATTCTTTTTGTTTCTTCAACTGTTCTACTTGTTTCAACATTTCTTGTCTAAAATCATTAGCTAATTTAAAACCATCTTGCTTTACATCACGTTCGAATAGTTTAAGCTTTGGGAACACGTATTTACTTATAATATTAGGAAAAACATACTTAACCCCAATTTCTTGACCATTCAAAGACATAGAAAAAGTTTTTATGTAGGCGTATGGTGAAAACGGCGGTCTGAAAGGATTACGGGCAAAAATTCCAGGCCAACAGTTATCTTCCGTTTTGATTGATAAACTATACCCCTTTAATTCATGTGTTTTTTCATCATAATATTCTACAACATCCGATACTTCTTTTGGACGGGCTACTGGTCGTGTATCCATATATTCATTTTTCATATCGTTTTCCTTATGTTTGTCATCGCTATAATGTCATAATACCGCAAAATGTCAAGTATACAGAAAACATTATCGGGCCGGCATTCAAATTAAAAAGATACATTAAAACCCGGTTTAATAAAATTATTATTACACAAAACACTTGACAAATTATATTTTATGTATTATATTTATCCGTGAAATAAGAGCAAAGGGGGTTAATATGGTTAAAAAGAATAAAATCATTCCAACCGAAGAACAAAAAAAGCTAATAGAAGCTTATGAATACTATAGCAAAATGTGTGAAAAATATGCTAACGACACGGCCAGTGACGGTGCACATGAATGGGCCGCTGTCAGTTTGAATGAAACATTAAAAGAATTAAGTAACACTGGATTTCCGTATGATGAAATTCCATGTGTTAAAAAATACAACAGAAAAAAAAGACGCGAAGAAGTTTTGGATACAATATTCGAGTATGCAACACTACCTTTTACTTGGCCGATCTTTCTTGCTTTGTTAATAGAAGAAAAACGAACAGAAAAAGCACGCAAGGCATGGGAGGAAGCAAAAAACAAGCAATCCCAAATGGTGTCAGCATCTCAGAAAGAACATAATCTTTAATCGCCCTGTTTCACATAAAACATGCCCCGTCTTTTGACGGGGCATGTTTTATTTGCAGCTACGGCGCATTCTTGACGCAAAACTAGCACGAACAGATGCCGGCATATTATCAACAGACGGGTAAAACACCGTTACATTTTTGCCACCTTTGTTCTCGATAAACGCGACATTGGTCGGATTATAAGAGATCAAAAATGTTTTTTTGTTTCCATATAAAACTTTCATTATCCTTCTCCATTATTTTCTTGTTGTATGCCAACGGGCAAAAAAACCGCCCACGTGGGCGGCAACATTATTTTTCGGTTTTCACATCACATAAATTGAGTTTGATTCTGGCGACGACCTACTCTTCCGTGGCTTAAGCCAAAGTACCATCGGCGATACGGAGTTTCCCTGTCTGGTTCGGGATGGAACAGAGGGTGACTTCCGCTCTATAATCACCAGAATTAAATCCAGCACATCGTAAATTCATAATAAATCAACATTCTCTTCAAGCATATCGTCTGTAATTAAACAAACGATAAGATAAAAAGTCAATGGTTCGATTAGTAATGGTAAGCTAAACCCCTCGCAGGGCTTACACCGCCATCCTATCAATGTCCTAGTCTAGAACTGAACTCATGGGGATATCTTATCTTGCGACCAGCTTCCCGCTTAGATGCTTTCAGCGGTTATCTGTTCCGAACATAGCTACCCTGCGGTGCCGCGGGCGCGACAACAGGTACACCAGGGGTTCGTTCGACCCGGTCCTCTCGTACTAAGGTCAAGTTCGCTCAAATATCCAACGCCCACAGTAGATAGGGACCTAACTGTCTCACGACGTTATTAACCCAACTCACGTACCGCTTTAAATGGCGAACAGCCATACCCTTGGGACCTGCTCCAGCCCCAGGATGCGATGAGTCGACATCGAGGTGCCAAACACTACCGTCGCTATGGACGCTTGGGTAGCATCAGCCTGTTATCCCTAGAGTAGCTTTTATCCGTGTGCGAT
>CACYQE010000052.1 GCA_902776515.1 uncultured Pseudomonadota bacterium | reverse complement strand
ATAAATTCACTTGGTTGTCCCGCCCAAAGACTTGGTGAATTAGAACATTTTGTTTCACGCAAAGGGTTCGACATAGATGGTTTGGGGACCAAACAATTAGAATTGTTTGTTACAAAGGGTTGGATTGAATCGCCGGCCGACATATTTACCTTGATTGAAAAGCACGGTAATGAAATTAAACGCTTGGACGGATTCGGTGAAAAATCTGTCAAAAACTTATCAGACGCAATTGAAAATTCTAAAAAAATTGAACTGCACAGATTTTTGTTCGCAATCGGGATTCCTGAAATTGGTAACGTTACCGCAAAGTTATTAGCAAACTGGTTCGCTGATTTAGATTCTGTCCGTAATGCCACGGCACACCAATTGATAACGGTTGATGGTATCGGCGAAACGATGGCTGATGAGATAGTATCGTTTTTCCAAAACGAACGTAACAAAACGGTATTAGATTCGTTGCTAAAATACGTTTCAATTCAAAACCCAACAACAGTAAAATCAAATTCTGCTTTGGCTGGCAAAAAAATTGTTTTAACTGGTTCTCTTTTAAAATACACACGTGATTCTGCAACCCAAATTTTGGAACAAATGGGGGCACGTGTTCAATCAAGCGTATCCGCAAAGACAGATATTGTTCTGGCAGGGGCTGATGCCGGGTCAAAACTGACCAAGGCAAACGAACTTGGTATAACAATTTGGTCTGAACAAGATTTTGAAAAGGCGATAACAGAAAATGGGCAACAATAGACAAGCACCCGAAAAAAACGAAAGAAAGCCTGTTTCTTTTAGACACAGGTTGCTTGTGTGGTGTTTAAATATTATTTCATTAACCTTTGTTGGGATTGTGGGATATGTTGCAGTTATTTATTTTCAAATGCCTTCGTTGGATGCCATCTTGCACGAAACCAGACCGGCCGCTATTGTGTTTCTTGATAAAAACGGCAAAGAAATTCGCAGCGACAACCGTATTATGGGAACACCGGTCACTGTAAAAAATCTGCCACCACACGTTTGGCAGGCAATTATATCTATTGAAGACAAACGTTTCTTTCAACATGGTCCGATTGATTTACGTTCACTTTTGCGTGCGGTGATATCAAATATGGTTAACGGAAGATTTGCGGTTGGTGGTTCTTCTATTACACAACAAACAGCAAAAAATATATTCTTGTCACGCGATAAAAAAATTTCACGCAAAGTGCAAGAATTGATTTTATCATATTGGTTAGAAAATCGTTTTGATAAAAACCAAATTCTTGATTTATATATGAATCGCGTTTCTTTGGTTGGTGGTCTGCGTGGAATTGATGCGGCGGCACGTGTGATATTTCAAAAAAACGCAACCGAATTATCACTTGCCGAATCCGCACAAATTGCGGCTATGCTAAAAGCCCCAACGAATTACAGCCCCATATTGTATCCGCAAAAAAACATCGCCCGTGCAAGGGTTATTTTGCAAGAAATGGTCCGCCAGGGATATATTGATATAAACGCTGCACGTATCGCCGCATCCCAGTTGGCACCTGCAAAAAAGACGAACAACACAAACCTGTATCGGTATTGGACTGATTTTGTTACGGACGAATTGTCATCACAAATTGGAATTACCGATTCAGATTTATATGTTTACACCACGCTGTCCCCGGAAACCCAAAACAAGATAACGCAAATTATGCCAAAACATCTTGATACACACCAAGGTGCGGTTGTTGCCATGGAACGTGATGGTGCAATACGTGCAATGATTGGTGGGGTAAATTATCAGACCAGTCAATTTAATCGTGCCTTGGCACATCGTCAACCCGGCAGCACCTTTAAGCCCGTTGTTTATCTTGTTGCGTTGGAAAATGGATTAACCCCGGAAACAAGTGTTAATGATTCACCCTTTGCAATTGGTGATTACAATCCACAAAATTATAACGGTAGATATTATGGTGACATTACATTGGCAACTGCTTTTGCAAAAAGTGTTAATTCTGTTCCACTAAAACTTACCAAGCAATTTGGGTTAGATTCTGTTTTATCGATGGCGGGTCGCATGGGGGTCGGCAACAAATTAAGACGCGAATATTCCACTGTTCTGGGGGCTTCGGAAATGAACCTTTTGGATTTAACAACATTATACGCGGTGATTTGGAATAACGGCATGTCTGTCCGGCCCTATTCTATTATAAAAATCACAAATGCAGCGGGTGACATCTTGTATGAACGCAATCCGTCCGAACCGATAAAAATACTTGGGGACACAACAGTTGAATATATGAATAAAATGTTATCAGACGTTGTTTCAAACGCTGGAACGGGTCACCGTGCCGCCGCCCCAGGGGTCATCGGCGGAAAAACAGGGACCAGTAACGATAATCGCGATGCGTGGTTTGTTGGTGCAACCGACAAATTGGTTATTGGTGTTTGGGTCGGAAACGATGATTTTACATCAATGGGTTCCAAGGTAACAGGTGGCACTATTCCCGCCACAATATTTCATGATATCACAGAGTAAAAAACCCGCAACAAGCGGGTTTTTTATGTTATTATCTAATTGGTTTATCAATAAACATAATTATTAACCATACAATTGCGGCAATACCCACCAGTGAATATACGATGTTGCTGACCAACGTTGCCGGTCCAAACAACCAAGCAACCAAATCAAAGCCGAATATACCCACCAAACCCCAATTGATAGCCCCGACAAAAGTCAAAGGTGCCAAAACATAATCTGTTAATCCTTTCATTTTATTTTCCCTTATATAAAAATTGTTTAACTTGTGTCTTTTAAGACATACGAATTATATCCCCAACCGCACCATATACACAATACGAACTAATCCCTAGGAATTTGTATTAACAAAAAGCAACAAAAAACCGCCCAATTGGGCGGCGGAAATGTTTTTTAGAATCCGAAAACCATTCTTTGTTTCGATTGACGTTTCTTTTCGTTACGAACGGCTTCTTCACGTTTACGTTTACGCTTGGTTGTAGGTTTTTCATAGCGTTGACGTTCCTTGGATTCACGATACAAGCCTTCTTTCTGAGATTTACGTTTTGCAACACGTAATGCCTGTTCAACATTATTATCACGAACCAGAACTTTAACCATACCTTATTCACCCCCTTTAGCGAAACTTTGGTGGAGCTGATGGGACTCAAACCCACGACCTCCTGAATGCAAATCAGGCGCTCTAATCAACTGAGCTACAACCCCAGAACTCTGTGACGCATATTTTATAGGCTTTTCTTATAAAAGTCAAATAAAAAATTATGTTTTCCCACTTGAAACAACAAAAATGTTAATTACCTTTTCACTGTTACCAGGGAATATTTTATTCAAATTTGAAAAGCCATCATTATGATGGCTTTTTCAAAAGGATAAGTAAAAAAATTCTTTACATCAAGAATTTTATTACAAGTCAAATTTATTAAAACAATTTGAACTTGTAATTTGTTCCGGCACGGAATGAAACATTCGAACCCGATGTTCCCATACCTGCCCCGGCATTAACAGACCAATTGTTTGTTAAGCCCATTGCGGCACCAAAAGCAATTGCGGATTCACCGTTATAGTATCCATAACCGCCACCAACAGATGCTTCACCTTTCTTGACACCAGATACCGCGACCGAAGACAATGCAACCGCACTGGCAACACCCGCAGACATATCTTTTTCGACATCATCGATTTTGCTGGTCAACGAATTAACCTTTTTACTCAAAGCGGCATCGCTTGCGATACGTGCACGTGTTTCAGCTTCGATACCATCATTCAGGGTTTGCAGGTTTGTAACAACATCTGCACCGGCCTGGACATGTTCCCCGTGAAGTGTTGCACGGTTACCAATTGCGGAATCCAATGCCAACAAGTGATCTTCAACAGTTGTGCCGATTGCCAAATTGCCGTTATATGCACGACCATTTGTCGTTTCATTGTTTGCGGCACTTTCTGTGCTAATCAAACCATGGATTGTGCCATTAACACTTGCAATAGAGTTATCAATTGCCTGGGCAACAGAACCTTGATATCCAACATAACCGGCATTATCAAGATTATACTGTGCAACCTGGGCTGTATAAGTGGCTTGGTTTGCTGCGATATTGGCAATAGATTCATTATCAGCATCTACGATACCTTCGATAAGTGCATAGTTATCTTCGTTGCTTGCCTGATATTCGTGCAAATCATCCAAAGTGCTTTTAAGTGCGGCCATATCCGCATTGTAACGTGCACTCAATTCGCTAAATGCTGTTTGTTCGTTTTCGGTTGTGACATCAGAACCGTTTATTTGCAATGTGCCATTTGCGGTTCTTGTTAAATGCCATCCGCCCTCTGCATAGGTCCAGCCATCATCTGCGTTACCCATATCAATATAATCGTTTGCTATTTCGGTCATATTGGCAGCTATGTTTACCGTGTCAAAAGACAATTCTACATCCTTGTTTAATGTAACAGGTGCAGAATTACCATTACGCCAACCGGATTCACCCGCCGCATTGGTATACATATACTGATAATTAGCTGCTGCAACAGTTCCCTGGGCTATATTCAAATCAACGCCGTTTAATTGAACTGTCGTGCCATCAGCGGCAGATGTTGCGACATAATCGTCATAAGCGGAACCATAATCATCATAATCGCCTTCAATAGCTGCCAAAGTAGTTTCAGAACCGTCTGGATTTGTGAACGAATAGTTTGCCAAATCTACCGCACCAGCCTTGGCCTCTTCTGAAAGGCTAAGATTAGTTATGATGTCGCCTAAGTTAGATTCAACAGCCGCACTTGCTGTATTGACGTTCGTCAAAACACCAATTGCAACGTTAACCAAAGCCATCCTGAGATCATTTTCTGACTTGGATCGGCCAAAGGTCAGTTACCTATTGTGGATAAACGCCTGTTGTAGGGCTGTCTTATCCTTGCGTTTTTACCCGATTGCCGGTTGAAGGGCGCAGTTATCCTTATGCCTCTGCCGGTAATGCCGTATCTTGACAAAGTTATAAGCCATCGCTTTGAACTGGATGAAGGTTCTTGTCCTGATCAATCCATAGGTAGGAATATCATCAATATGATATCTTCGTCTTAGTACTGAAGGGATCCCTTCAATGGCATTCCTCATATGGGTGAGCTTCCGATATTCTTCCGTGGATAGCTTTTCCCGATATTGAGCCCGCTGCATCATCCTTTTGGATACATGGACTGCGAAGTTCTTTCTCTGCTGTTTTGCCTTGCAGGCCTCCCTGTTAGGGCAGTTCTCACAGAGGTTTTTTGCAAAGAGTGCACGGCACGTGTCCTTCTTTGGGTAGTGGGTGGTCTTTATCGGCGCATAGCCTTTCGGGCAGCTCAACACCTTGGTCCCTTCTTCATTAAAAGTAAACTGCGCGAAGATCGGATCCGCGTCCGGCCCGCTCAGGCTGGTCGTAACCAGGTTGATGTTTTTATCCTCTGCAAGATTCTGGTTTTCGACTCCACCATACGCGCCATCGGCGATCATGGTTTCCGGATCATCACCTTCCTTTTGGTCGATGTAATCTTTGCAGAACTGGCTGTCACTGTAAGTGTTCTGTTCTGTACGGATTCCTGTTATCAGGCTGCCTTCTTCCCCGACTGTCTCAATGACGTTCACGACATAGCCTTTATGGCTCTTCCCGGCCTTGCTGCGGAATGTTGCGTCCGGATCAGAGGGATTTTGAAGGCTGCCAGGTGTGATATCCTTCTTGTTTTTAGGAACGACTTCACCATCGTCAGTGCGGTCAGCCTGTTCATTCAGAACCCGGATAAGAAGCTGGTATTCTGGCATTTCATGCCAGGCATCTTCGGTCATGAGTCTTTTTACTGCCTCTGCTTCCCGGATTACCTTCTGAAGCCGTGGTTCAACGTCCTCACTTTTGCAGTAATAGATGGTTTCATTGAAGTCCTCTTCTT
>CACYQE010000051.1 GCA_902776515.1 uncultured Pseudomonadota bacterium | reverse complement strand
AAGAAATAGAATCTTGTGAAGACATTAACGTTGGTAATGGTGGATTAAGTAACAATTGATTTTTTCGTGGGGAGAGAGATGAAAAAAACATTTACATTGTTTGTTATGACTTCGTTGACCGTTATTACGGCGGCACTTGGTGCAACCGCAAAAAAACAATCGGCGATTCAGGCAGGAACTTCTGTGCGTGCCAAGGTTGCGGCGACCGGTGTTTACAACCAAGAATGTTATGATGCTTATTATGGTTGCATGGACCAATTTTGTATTTCTGATAATGAAAGTGGTGGCAGTTGTTTGTGCAGTGATAAAAATGCAAAATACGAGGCTGAATTAGAAGAAATTTCAAAAACTGTGAATGAAGCCAAACGTATGAAAACCGAGGAAGTTGAAAAAATACAATTAGGTTCCAAGGCCGATATCGTTTTTGGTGGTGAACGCAAATATGATTCAAAGGGCAATGTTATTTACGGTGAAGATGCCCAAGCCGCCAAGAAAAACAAACGCCAAAGTTTAATGGCTATGTTCGAAAATAATGACGAAGATGAAAATATATTCGGTGATAACGATGATGATATTTCGTCAAAGAAAGGTGCCGAATTATTCAAGGCTGCAAATGAAATTTGTGTTGAACAAATGGATGATTCTTGTGGCAAAGATATGAAAATGTTGCATCAGATTTATCAACGCCAAATAGAATCTGATTGCAAGGGGTTTGCCAATGCAATCGCTACCAAAAAAGCCGAGGCCGAAGCCGCAATGTCCGAAGCGAAATCTGATGTTCGCAACGCATTAAAGGACAGTTTTGCCGAAGCAAACAAATACAACCAGGGCGAATGTATGGTTGAATTTAAAAAGTGTATGTTGGGCAAAGATGCCTGTGGTGATGATTGGCAAAACTGTGTTGCAACAATTGCATCTGAAAATATGCAAAACAAAAAGGCAAAAAGCACCGCAAAAACCAAGGTTAGCACGGTTGTTAAATATGATATAACCGCATCTGCTATGGAATTGTTGGATGCAAAACGTCCTATTTGTGAACGTGTGTTGGATCAATGTATGGCTGTTCGTGATAAGGTATGGGAAGCATTTTTACGTGAAGCGGCACCATCTATTAAATTGGCTGAATCCAACCAAGAATCCAAAATGCGTCAATCTTGTTTAACCAATATTTCAAAATGTATTCAAACCGCCTGCAAGGATGATATCGCAGGCAAAGGCGTGGATACAATGGATGCATGTTTATCAAGACCAGATATGGTGCGTTCTTTCTGCAAGGTTGAAATAGACCCTTGTGAACGTATGGAACCGCTGATTTGGAGTTATGTTGTTGATAAAATGGCGGCAATGCGTGTTGATGCTTGTACCCAGGAAGTCAAAGATTGCTTTACCGATGATGTGCGTTGCGGTAAAGATTTTTCGAACTGTATCGGTATGGATTACGAATACATTCATAATATGTGCCCGCTGGACAAGTTGGTTGTTTGTAAGCAGAACAATCCTGGATTTAAAATGGAAGATTTGGATTCGTTGCTGATGGGGTTGTATTTGAATGTTGATAATTCTGCATTGGAAAATTGCCAAAATTTGGTTGATTCAAAAATGACCGAAATATGCGGCAGTACGTCTGATTGCAACCGTTTCGCATCCGATGATACCATCGGAACAGGCAGTTTACGCAGCCAGAAAGACAAAGACGTTTATCGTATTACGGGTATGATTTCGTTCGGTTCTATTTTGATGGGTGATGCCGGTGGAACAGTAAAGGATGGTGGCAAAACCTTGGCCCCAGGGAAAATTGGTATTAACGATTACCTTAGCAATGCGAAAAAAGTTTCAACAAATGTGCCAGATGGTGAAGCTATCTTGACCAGTATTGAATCTGAATTGAAAAACATATCGGGAAAAATTAATCGGGTAATCGATATGTTTGAACAGGACCCGAAAATTCAATTTTGTGTTTCGGGACGTAATTTAGAACAAATTACCGGCAAGAAAGATGCCAAGACCCAGGCAAGATTCCCGAATTTATTGAATCAGGTAAAAATGCAGATTGCTATTGCCGCGTTACAAAAAGCACAAGAAAATTATAACAAGAAATTTAATGAATATTTGACCAAGGCATCCAAGGATTCGTCTGATGATATTGCACAATATATGTGTCAAATGTTGCCGGTTTCAGGTGGGGCCGGTGTAAAGGCAACATCAAATGTAACCAAGGAATTGTCGGAACCTTATTCTATATCTTACGAGGTTGGGGCCGGATTGGATAATTCTTTGTTAACCCGTGGTGGCAGTGCATCAAGAGCGACCGGTACAGGGTCAAAAATTGATACGACGGCCGGGGCTTCTAAGACCAGTGAAGTGGTTGATGCGTTTACAGGTTTAGGTGGACAAAAGGTTAAATCAGAAACGGGCAGCGGGACCCGTGAAGTTTGGGCTATATTTAATCGTGAAAATCGGACTTGTCATTACTGTACTTCTACGGTTACCAAGAGTTGTTCAAATGTTAACAAAAAAGGATTCTTGGGCATAGGTTCCACAGCAGAAACAAATTGTACGGAATCTGAACCGGTTGAAAAGTGCGAAGATATCAAGATGTAATTGGGGGTATGTGATATGGAAACGGATGTAATCAAGGCTGTGCCGGAACAGTTGCACGAAACCACACAAAATTTGCAAAACTTGCTGTCATCGGTAACCGATTTAGCGGTAAATTTTGGATTAAAATTGTTGGCCTCGGTATTGGTTTTGGCCGGTGGTATGTGGCTGGCTAAACGTTTGGCTAATTCGTTCAAGCGTTTGTTAATGCGGCGTAGTTTGGATGCATCGTTGGTTTCGTTTTTGTCTTCGTTTGTAAATATAATTTTGCGAATTTTTGTTGTGATAATTTCATTGACCACGGTCGGCGTGCAAATGACATCAATTGTCGCTGTTTTGGGTGCGGCTTCGTTGGCTGTTGGTATGGCACTGTCGGGGACTATGCAGAATTTTGCCGGTGGAATTATTATTATGTTCCTTAAACCATTCAAGGTTGGTGATGTTATCGAAGCTGGCGGTAAAACAGGCGTTGTTAAAAAAATAATGATTTTTAATACAGAAATTCATACGTTTGATAACCAAGTGGTTTTGTTGCCTAATGGCACGTTGGCAAATGGTCAGATTACAAATTTGTCGGATACGAACACACGGCGGGCTGAATTAAGTATCGCGATTTCATACGGTGATGATGTTGATGTTGCACGCAGGGAAATAACCGCAATAATATCGGCTGACAAGCGTGTGTTGAAAAATAAAGATATTGATGTTTTTGTGTCTGATTTGGGCGATAATGCGGTCGTTTTGACCGTTTGGTATTGGACCAAGTTTGTAGATAATGTTCCCAGCAAGGGTGATATGTTAGAGGCTATTTATAAACGGTTGCCGAAAAAGAAAATACACTTTCCGTTTCCGCAAATTGATGTCCATATTCAAAAATAAAATGTTGTTTTTTTGGAAAAAGTCATTACAATACTTGGACAATACGTGCCCATGGCTCAATTGGATAGAGCAATTGCCTTCTAAGCAATAGGTTGCAGGTTCGAGTCCTGCTGGGCACGCCACAAATAAAGAAACGCCAGTTATGGCGTTTTTTATTTGTTTGTGTGTCCCAGGACGAGAACCGTAAAAGGTTCGGAGCAGAAAGTTGATGAAAACGAGCGAGAGCGAAGTTTGAATCATACGATGCGAAAGGGGCCTATAACGCATTAATGCGGTATGGGAATTACAGTCCTGCTGGGCACGCCACAAATAAAGAAACGCCAGTTATGGCGTTTTTTATTTGTCCGTGTGTCCCAGGACGAGAACCATAAAAGGTTCATGAGTGGTTAGTGTATGTGATTAGTGGTTTGTGGGGTGTGAATCGTCATACCGGCGAAAGCCGGTATCTCGTTATAACCGCCTGAGACTAATCCGCGACAAAGTCTGACGAGATCCCGATTTTCATCGGGATGACGAGAAAAAACTGACGAGGTCCCGGCCTACGCCGGGGTGACGAAAGGGGCACCGGGGTGACGAAAAAGGTGCCGGTATGACGATTTACTAACCCCGACCCACTAACCACAAACCACCACCCACACCCAGAATTGTTTCCTGTTGTTGATATTGATGCTTTGTGATACCTTGAATATATGGAAATCAAGGAGGTTTAATATGACAAAATTTCAAAAATGCATTTGGTGTATCATTGCATTAGTTATATCTTTTTTACCAGGAATTTTCGGGGTGTTTTTCACACCACACGGCGATTCAAATTTATGGTATGTCGAATTGATAAAATCTGGATTGACACCGCCTGGATGGTTATTTAGTGTTGCGTGGACAATTTTATATGCATTATTGGGTATCGCGTTATACTTTATAATAATATCTGTTAAAAAGAAAGCCGATAAAAAATTGGCCTATGGCTTGTTCATAACACAAATGTTTTTGAACGCTTTGTGGACATACAGTTTCTTTGGTGCCTATATGCCATCGGCGGCTTTGGTAATTTTATTGTTGTTGTTTGTTGTGTCCGCGTATATGGCACGCGTATTCAATACGTTTGATAAGCGTGCCGCATATTGCGTCATACCGTATTTATTGTGGTTGATGTTTGCCTTTTATTTGAACGCATACATCGTTTTGATGAATTAAATTTTCAAGACCTTGAATTTAGGGTCACCAATATTAAGATAACGCAGCCCCAATTCGCCAACGTAATCGGGGCTGTATTTTTCAAGTAATTTTATGTGCAAACGGATTGTTTCCAATTTTTTCTGTTCGTTAACCAATTCGGTTTTTTCCGAATTTAAATGCCATATACTGATAACAAATTTGCTGACGTTAACCTGACCACAGAAAAGACGGATAAACATAAATACCGCAAATATCAACAATAATACCCCGGTCTTGCCATACAGACCACCACGCCAGGCACGGCCAATAAAGTTAAATAAATTTTTGATTTTGTCTTTCATACGTGCCATTATATCACAAATGTATAACAAGAATCAAATTTTTGCTGCACCTCTTGCAGGAATTTCTGACAAGCCGTTTCGTCAGGTGCTTCGTATGTTTGCACCAGAAGCATCCTTGGTTACCGAAATGATATCTTGTCATTCGTTGGTTGGACGACATAAAAATTGCATCAGAAATTTTGATGACTATTCTGACGAAGGTAATATCGGTGCACAAATTTTCGGTGCAGTGCCGGAATTGATGGCGGATGCCGCTCAGATTTTAGAATCCCAGGGTGCAAAATGGGTTGATATTAATATGGGATGTCCGGTTCCAAAAGTTGCAACACGTGCGGGGGCAGGGGCGTTTTTGATGTGTGACCATCGGTTGGCTGGTCAAATTATAAATGCGGTGGTCAATGCGGTAAAAATACCTGTATCTGTTAAAACCAGGTTGGGTTGGGATGCGGAACACCAGAATTGGCGTGATTTGGTGCATGTCGCTGCTGACAATGGTGCAAGTTGGGTTACTTTACATGGTCGAACACGTGCCCAGTTATATACTGGGGTTGCTGTTCATCCGGACGTTTCTGATATGCCAATTCCGGTTATTGCAAATGGCGATATAAAAAATGTGGACGATGTGGAAAAACTTTCAGGACTTGGATACAGCGGTGTGATGTTAGGGCGTGCGTTGTTCGGACGACCCTGGGTGTTGGGACAAATTACCGGGATCGCGAAAACACCGAAAAATGTTGGGGATATCGTTTTAAAACATCTGGATTTGGTTCTGGATTATTACGGAAAACGTGCGGGCGTTCCAATGTTTAGGAAACATTTGGCGTGGTATTCGGCTGGGATGCCCAGTTCCAGTGATTTTCGTATAAAAATAAATCAAATAACCGATGCAGAAGAATTAAAAAGTGAAATTTTAAAATTTTGGGGTTGCGTTGTGAATATATAGAGTTATTATAAGACTGTAACAGCCAAGGGGTCCAAGCTATGGATGACATCAAAGAC
>CACYQE010000050.1 GCA_902776515.1 uncultured Pseudomonadota bacterium | reverse complement strand
TACTGTTTTTTTAATGCGGCGGCAATGCACACAACCAATTCCGGCAAACTGGTCCCCAGTGCAATTAATGTCAACCCAATAACACGGTCAGATACACCACAAAATTCAAACGGTCGTGAAACGGCCGTTTTAGTTTTGTGTTCATATTCATTCGGACGAGAACCGACCGCCTTTTATTTTTTTGTTTGATTACAATAGAACGAACAAGAACCGTCTTTTTTGTCGGAATAATCTACCTTGGTATCTGTTTTTACATATAATAAATTTTCAAAATCTTTTATGTCTGTACAATCCTGCTCAGATATTTTTGTTATCACATACGTAAAACCTGAATCTTTTTTGACTTCTGTCATTTCCCGGCCGTATGCTAATGCAGCAGTGCGTGCCTGGGTTTCGCATGTAGATGCTTTCACTTGTTGAAACGCATAGTACCCATCGTCATCAGTTTTTACAGCGACACCACCGTTGTCCAAATACTTTATATCATCAAGAACATCTGTTTTTAATACTTTTTCCGCAAATCTGTCTAAAAATGTTTTTACTTGTCGTTCGTCTTCCAGGGCTATTCCATTTTGTTCCATACCTGGTATGCTTATGCAATATGCGTTTCGTATGTTTTCCTCGTCACTTAAACACGGATTAACGGGTATACAGGCCTCGGTCTTTTCCACCCAGACATGGGTGCCCTTTTCAATCAATAATTTACACAATTCTTCACGGTCGCCCGGGTCCGGAACCGCAATGGCAGAACCCATAACTGTTAATCCTGCAAGAACAGATAACAACGTTTTCTTCATATCCTTTCCTTTTGTTATTTTACACGGGTATTATATCATATTTATGCCACAAGGTAAAGCGTATATGCAATATACAACCCCAGAAAAACTAATCCACCAATGCGACTTAGTTTTGAATTGCGATATGCAAATATCATTAATAATGTTACGGCAAACAGTGCGATTGCTGCATCGGTTATTACTGTTTTTTTAATGCGGCGGCAATGCACACAACCAATTCCGGCAAACTGGTCCCCAGTGCAATTAATGTCAACCCAATAACACGGTCAGATACACCAAAGTGATGTGATATATCAACCGCAGAATCGACTGTTAAATTACTGCCTAAAATCAGTGCGGCAATACCAATGACCAGCATCAGTATCGTTTTTGTTACAGACATACTTTTTACTTCAACTGGTTCTGTATTTCCGTTTCGTGCCGATACAATCATGTATGCCATAAATGCAATAAATAAACCGAATAATATGCCCGCCACAGGTCTTGAAATTTCGCCGAAATAAAACCCAAACAAACACAGCAACAGTGTAATAAACCCAACAAAAGGTATTTCGTATTTTCGTGTGTTTTTATGTATTGGTAATGCAGCAATTGTTGCCGTCAATCCTAATATTAACAATATGTTTGTGATATTGCTGCCTATTACGTTGCCAATCGAAACACCATCAGCATTTTTTATCGCAGCGGCAATACTGATGGCTGCCTCGGGTGCACTGGTTCCAATAGCAACAATTGTTGTCCCGATTATAATAGTTGGAATGCCAAAACGGTGGGCAATATTTACCGCACCATCAACGAACACATCGGCACCTTTGACCAACAAAGCAAAACCAACAATTAATAAGAAAATCATAGTTATTAGCATGTTATGTATTTTATCATAAAAAAAATTTGTTTTTAAGTTTTTTTTATGTGATTTTTGTGATATAATAACCGGTATGAGAAGTAGGTTATCATACATTTTGTTTGGTTTAATCGCACTTAATGTTGGCACGGCGAATGCCGGGTGGCAATATTCTGGTGAATATACATATAACCCGCGTGCGTATGACGATGGTTCGCGGACCACGTTTTCTTTGCGTGGCGGTGCAACTTTTGCCTGGGCCAAAATGCAAAATGATGTTGGGTCCGTGGTGTCTGGGTATTATGCGAATTATGACACGGGCGAGGTTATATCCGCCGCACAATACGAAGATTGCACAAACTGTAACGATTTTGTATATGTCGGGACCGGTGAATTGGGTGATGTGGGGTTAAATAAAGACCTTTCTGGGTATTCATTTACCGCGGGTGCCAGTATTGGTTTTTTGTTCCCGGATAAACCACAATGGCGTGTCGAATTGGGGTGGGATCATTTTTCCAAGATAGATTATAACGAATCACCTTTGTTCAAGGGAAATATGAACTTGACCAGTGGTGAGACCATCAATGTTGAAAGTGGCAGTGCCCAGTCTACAGTGTCTTCGGATATTATAAGTGTCATGGCGTTTTATGATTTCTTTGAAGGTTTTCAAAAGCCTTTATATAAGATGATACCGTATGTTGGTTTGGGTATTGGATACGCTGACAGTGAAACTGTTTTAAATTTGGCTGACCCGTGGGGTGATTTGTCTTCGGCCGGCGATTTAACAAATTTTGGCGATAACAGCACGGGCATAATACAATTTTATCAATCAAAAACAAATTCTGTTAATGTTGCGGGTTTGGCGTCGCTTGGTTTTTCATACGGATTGAAAGAATACTTATTCTTGGACATCGGTGCACGGTTGGCATACATACCACGTGTTAAATACGTATTAACCAATTCCACGGACACAAGAAATATGGATTTGTTCAGTGCCAAAGATTTGTTCTATACCAATATAAATGTTGGTGTCAGATTTGAATTTTAATGACCGTTTTTCACACCATATTTACCACGATTTATCGGGCGATATGATAAAGCCTCGGTTAAATCGGACATTTCAACATTTGGGGCACCGCGTAAATCAGCGATTGTGCGGGCAATGCGTTTTATGCGATTATATCCGCGGGCGGACATACCCATTTTTTCGGCCGCCATATTCAAAAATTCTGTTAATTCATCATTCAGTTTTGCATATTTTTCCAAATCTGCACCGTCCAGCAACGCGTTAACACGTCCTTGGCGTGCAATTTGAATATTGCGTGCCGCAATTACACGATTTCTAATTTCCGCACTTGTTTCGGATGGAGTTGTGTCCTTGGTTTTCATTTCCCATGGATTTACCGGGTCAACATCAACGTGTAAATCAATACGGTCCAGTAACGGTCCAGAGATTTTGTTTTGATATGCTTCGGCACAACGGGGGGCTTTTGAACAAGAAAGTGCAGCGTTCCCAAGATGACCACACGGACATGGGTTCATTGCAGCAATCAATTGGAATCTGGCGGGGTATGTCGCATTCCGGCGGGCCCGTGAAATCATAATTTTGCCGGATTCCATTGGTTGACGTAAAATTTCCAATGTTGCACGATTAAATTCCGGTAATTCATCCAAAAACAAAACGCCATTATGTGCCAACGATATTTCCCCGGGACGTGCATCAGAACCACCACCCGCCAAAGAAACCGGACTGGATGTATGATGAACACTGCGGAAAGGGCGTTGTGACATTAACGTTTTATTATCCAGTTGCCCCGCGATAGAATATATAATAGAAGTTTCTAAAATTTCATCGGGTGTCATTTCGGGCATAATTGTTGGTAATCTGGATGCCAACATTGTTTTCCCGGACCCCGGGGGACCAACCATCAACATTGCGTGTCCACCCGCCGCCGCGATTTCCAACGCACGTTTGGCGGCCGCCTGGCCGTGAACTTCGGACATATCAGCGGACGTATTCAGTTTTTGTTGTGGTGTAACCATGTCAGGAACAGCCAAGGGCGATTTGCCATTAAAATGGTTAATTAATTCCAACACATGAAAAGGTGCCAAAACATTGTCGTGTCCCGCCCATCGGGCTTCGGCACCTTGGTCGCCGGGACAAATTATCCCAAGATTATTTTTGTTTGCCCAAACACTTGCCGGTAAAACACCGTTGGTTTTTACAATTGCACCGTTTAATCCGACTTCGCCAATAATAATGTATTTAGATAATTCTTTTTCTGGTAACACATCAAAAGCACAGAGTATTCCACATAAAATAGGTAAATCAAAATGTGCACCGCTTTTTTCGACATCCGCAGGCGACAAGTTTACCGTTAAACGTTTTGGGGGTAATTGCAACCCCAACGCAGATAAAACATTTCTAATTCGTTCGGCAGATTCTTTGACCGCACGGTCGGCCAACCCAATAATATTAAATTCAGGCTTGGACAATCCGGCGGAAATTTGAACCTGGACATCAATCTTGGTCGCATCCATACCGTTAAAGATAATAGAATTTAAAGAAATCATGTTTGTGATATTATAACTTGCACAGAATAAATTCAAGTTATAAAATGTCGTCTGGGTTTACATAATTAAAGAAAGGAAAAGTTATGTCTGGTAAACATAAAAACACTGCACGCGAATGGTTTGATACATTGTTTTATGGTGTGCTAATCGCAATTGTTTTTCGCAGTTTATTGTTGGAACCTTTTAATATACCGTCTGGGTCGATGATTCCAACTTTGCACATAGGTGATCATATCTTTGTGCAAAAATGGTCGTATGGTTATTCGCGTTATTCGTTTCCTTTTGGGTCGTGGAAATTGTGGAATGGTCGTTTCTTTAAATCAGAACCGAAAATTGGCGATGTTATCGTTTTCCGTAATCCTGTTAACGAATCCCAGGATTATGTCAAACGTTTGATTGGAAAACCGGGCGACACAATTCAAATGATTGATGGGCGTTTGCATATCAACGGTAAAATGGTAGAACGCACAAATCCGCGTCCTTATGTCGTTGCTGTTTTGCCACGTTCGTTGCGTTCAATTGGGTATTATAATGAAAATATGGTTATCAAAGGTAACAAGATTTTTGTCGATAACAGTCCCGCTGTATTCGATTATACAATAGAATACAAAAGTGATAAAGATTGCAGAATGTATAACGGAATGTGCGGTGTGTTTCATGCAACCGAATATACCGAAATTTTGCCCAACGGTATAGAACACAACATTATAGAGATGTCTGATAAAGAACATTTGGATAATACGCCGGTGTTTACTGTTCCGGAAAAGCATTTGTTCTTTATGGGGGATAACCGTGATAACAGTAATGACAGTCGTGCTGATGTCGGTTTTGTTCCAATGGACAATGTTTTGGGGCGTGTTTGGTTCGTGTGGTATTCTCATAACTATGCGGCACCTTTGTTGGCCGTGTGGAATTGGGGGGCAAAACTTCGTTGGAACAGATTTGGAATGGGGATAAAATAAATTATGAATTTAAATTACGAATTTAAAGATAAATCTTTGCTGGATTTGGCATTGACCCAAAGTGGCATTAATTCCGAGCATAATAACGAACGATTGGAATTTGTTGGTGACCGTGTTTTGGGGTTGTCGGTTGCACGCTTGCTTTATGAAATGTTCCCGAACGAGAGCGAGGGTGAATTAGCACGGCGACATGCGTTTTTGGTTTCAACGGATACATTGGCTGATGTTGCGATAAGTATTGGTTTGGACAAATCGTTACATCATGGTCATTTAACCGGCGGACGTGTAAGGCACACATTGGCCAATGCGATGGAGGCCGTATTTGGTGCAATCTTTTTTGATGGTGGATTTGAAGCGGCACGCACTTTGATTGTTGATATTTGGTCTGATTTGGCGGCGGCGGACAAGCGTGCCCCAAAAGATGCCAAGACCGCACTGCAAGAGTTGGTTCAAAAACATACCAGTGGCGGTTTGCCGGTGTATGAATGTCTTGGGTGTTCCGGGGCATCGCATAACCCGGTGTTTACTGTATCTGTTACTGCGATGGGTGAATCTGCCACGGGGTCGGGAACGTCAAAAAAGGCGGCTGAAATTGCGGCGGCGGGTGAGTTGTTGAAAAAACTTGCAATTTAGTTTTTGAATAATTACAATCGATTGAAAAATCAAAGGATTTAAAATGTTTTCTGTTTTATTAGTTTTGTTAATTATCGTAGCAGTTTTTATGACTGGACTGATTTTGTTACAAAAGTCCGAGGGCAGTGGTATGTCCGGGTCTGCGGCGGCATCTATGTTTGGTGGTGCATTAACTGGTGCAGCGGCGGGAAACTTTTTAACTAAATTGACTGCGTGGTTGGCGGTTGTATTTTTTGTGTTGTGTGCGGCATTGGCGTTGGTTTCTTCTAAAACGAGCGTTGCCCCAGACCAGACGGATTTACATCAGAATTTAATTCAGCAAGAAGCCCCAGCGGAAAAAGCTGATGCACCGGCCACGACAAAAAATGATACGCCGGCCGAACCGGTCAAGGTTGATAAAAAATAAAAGAACGCCCGTTTGGGCGTTTCTTGTTGGTTTACTTTGTTTCGTATATAAACAACCTGTTTGGGAATTTGCCAAGGTGGTGATAATTTGTACAGCCGCCTGGGACATCTATGATGCGTGTTGGGGTTAATCCAGGAATTTCCGCATCCAGTGTTATCAATATGCGAAAATGTGACCTGATTTCACACAAACGTCCGTTCATTCCAGGCCCCAGATACGCAAAACCTATATCAAATTTTTTGTTTGATTTTGCGATATATTCAAAAGCATCTGTATAAATAAAATTTACCTTTTTTGTGTTCGTTACAAAGTTCATAAATTTCGCAACACATATACTGATTGGCATATTTTCAATTGCCAAAACCTGTAAATCGGTTTTTTTCGCGATACCACGTGCCAACCGTCCAAACCCAGAACCGATGTCAACCGCGGTTTTCATATTTGGATAATGTTTTTTTAATTCTGTTGCTATGGCGTATATGTGCCGATTACGGCACGATACGGCCGGGTACTGTTTTTTTATACATACGGAATAAAGCCTTTCGCCAATGTAAACCAGTACCGATACTTCAAATAAAGATAATAAAACCAGAAAAATTAAAAACAGGTTATAAGACATAGATGCATATCCCTTTACGCGGGTATATTATATAAAAAATAGTTTTTTCTTGCAATTGAAAATAATTGGTATAAAATAGTGTCCGTTGCACCCATAGCTCAACTGGATAAAGCGTCTGACTACGGATCAGAAGACTGAGGGTTCGAATCCTTCTGGGTGCGCCAGAATAAAACAACACGGCAAAATGCCGTGT
>CACYQE010000049.1 GCA_902776515.1 uncultured Pseudomonadota bacterium | reverse complement strand
GAATCAATATCCAAATGGAATTAGCACCGGTGGAACATACGCGTATATTTTACCGGGGGTCAGTCATTCGTACGAAGTTGAATGGATGGGACCTTATTTAGCGATGGATATGGTTTATGACATTAATCAATACAATGCGGTAAATGGGCGTGTCGAATTAGGTTTGCCAATGTATACTGCAACCGGCGATCAACCGTATCGTCCGGATTGGCAACATCCCAAGAGTGTTGAGGACACTGGTGGCCTTGGCGATGCATGGCATTTGGGGTTAGGTGCGAATTATTTGACAGCGTTAACAGATAGTATATCATTGTCGTTGGGCTTTACGTTTGACTATTACAGTGCAACCGGTGCCGAAGCAAAAACATATCTGAATGGTTCGTATTATACCGCTATCTATAATGAATTGTTGGGAAATTACGATTCCGAAGCAGAAATGTTAGCAAGCGACCCAACAGCTCAAAGTATAAAAGAATTACAGACAACTTGTCCGGGTTGGGTTTGTAAATCCGGCAGCGAAGTTGATTCTGTGTACAGATCTTTGGGCATCCGTATAGGGGTTGAAGCGAAGTTTTAAAGGGTGTTTAAAAAATGGGTTTTTTCAAAAAGTGTTTGGTTTTATTTGGTGCGTTGGTTTTTTTGAACGCACCAATTTTTGCGGCTTCCTTGACCGGAACAGCAAGTGTTAATGTTACCAGTGACACCGCGACAAATGCAAAAAATATGGCGTTTGATGAGGCTCGTCGTCAGATTATTCGTGATGTTTTATCAAATTATTCCGATGCATCATCGTTGAATAATGCAATAAAAAGCGAAAAATCAAGTGCTTTGATGAATTTGATAAGTGCATCCAGCATAACCGGTGAACGATTATCCGACACAACTTATTCTGCGACCATAGAAATGACGGTGGACAGGGCGGCGGCTCAAAACTGGTTGAACGAACATGGAATTCAAAATTGGATTGGTCGTGAAGAAAATATTTATGATGCATCGCAAATGGTTGCAACTTTCACGAACAAGGTTTCTGATTGGGCGGCATTACGGCGGACGGCTGTATCTGCGGGAATTGATCTGAATACCGTAATGATAGAAGGTAATACAATGTCTTTTCTTGTCCCTGTATCGAAACGTGGGGCGTTGACTATTGCTTTACGTAATGCGGGTTGGCAATACCAAGACCGCGATGGGGTTTTGCATATATTCAAATAAAATAATTTTTTTTAATCAAAAGGAAAAAATATGAAAAAGTTGATTTCGTTTTTGGGTGCTGTTGCTTTGCCGTTTTGTGCTGTGGCGGCCGAAGAAGATTTGGCAAACAAGGAATTAATTTTAAACATTCGCCGTATTGGGTTGGATTTATCTAAAACAAAAATTAAAAACGCCAAGGAATATTCTAATTCGCCAATTTCGGCATTGAATACCGATGATCAAGAATTTATAAAAGGTGTTTTTGATACCGCGTTGGAATATACTCATAACAGATTTAATTGGGATAACAGTGTGTTTGCCGAATACGGTAAAACAACAGTGAAACCGTATGATGGGCCACGGACCACAAATGAAAACGCTGATAAAATTTTGCTTTCCAGTAATTTATCGTATGCTTGTTGGGATTACACGGCGTTTAAGTTGGGGCCAATGGTTCGTGCTTCATACGAAACAGAATTTGAACCTGCAAATCATACGGCGGACAGGTTAAAGGTTGCACGTGCGTTTGGTGGTTTTTCTCTGTTTGATGCAAAAATTGTAAAAACGTTGTATTTGGCCGGGGTTTACGAATACGATTTCACAGACAGCAGTCATCGGGTCAGCAAATCGGCCGCTGAACTTGGGTGGCGTTTGGAATACGATGTTCGTGAAGGTGTTCGGTTATCCACGGATGGGTATTATCGTGAATATCTAAGTTATTCTGAATACGTTGAAACAGATTTAAAACGTGATTTAAGTGTTGCTGCACGTATGGACACTAATTTGTGGGGTGATTTTACGATGGGACCGTACGTTCAATATCGTCTTGCCAAGGCACGTGGCGAAGATGTTTATGGTGGTAATTTGACATTGGGTGTTTCGTTTAATTATATAACTAAATTTGGTTTGCGTTAATTAGTGGTTTGTGATTAGTGAACCGTCACCCCGGCGTAGGCCGGGGTCTCGGGCGGCTTTGTCGCGGTTCCATCTCCTTCTTTTCCAAAGAAGGGGATGGCAACGCCGGTATGACGAAGAATGGGCAGATAAGACGATTCACTAATCACTAACCACTAACCACATACACTAATCACTTGTAATTTTTATTTTTCAATACTAATTTCTGTCCATCTTTTGACAATGTTTAAACGAACAGGACCGGTGCATGAAACAATTCGATAGTTGCGTTTTTGTTTTGATTGTCAATTATTAAAAACCACTTGATTTTTCGTATTCTTTATCTTATTATATCGGCACGCATTTGCAAAAGTGCGAAAAACACAGCTGCCAAAGGGAATTTCTGTCCGAACATATTCGGTTTTATGACCCTGGTGGCGAGGATAACAACAGAAATAAAAGGATAAATCATGGCATTGCCTACTTTTACTATGCAACAATTGATGGAAGCTGGCGTTCATTTTGGACACCATACACGTCGTTGGAATCCGTTAATGACACCCTATGTTTATGGTGTTAAGGATAAAATTCATATTATTAATTTGAACAAAACCGCACCTTTGTTACATCGTGCCTTGGTCGCATTAGAAGCTATCGCTGCAGCGGGTGGCAAAGTTTTGTTTGTCGCAACCAAGCATCAGGCAAAAGATATCGTCAAAGATGCTGCGGAACGTTGCGGTCAATTCTATGTTAACAATCGTTGGTTGGGTGGTATGTTGACTAACTGGACTACGGTTTCTCAATCTATTCGCCGTTTGAAAAAAATGGAAGCCGATATTGAAAACGCTGATAAACTTGGCCTGACAAAAAAAGAAGTTGGCGTTATGACCAAAGAAGTTGCGAAATTGCGTGACATTTTTGGTGGTATTTTGGATATGCATGGCGTTCCCCAGGTTATGATTGTTATTGACGTTCCACGTGAATTGAACGCGGTTCGTGAAGCCAAGAATTTGGATATTCCGACAATTGCTATCTGTGATACAAACGCGAATCCTGAATTGGTTGATTATCCTGTTCCGGGTAATGATGATGCCGCACGTGCGACACAGTTGTATTGTGACTTGTTCGTAGATGCAATTTTGTCTGGTTTGGAAAAACGCTTGGGCGGTGCCGCCGGTAAAAAGGTAGAAGCATCTATGACTGATGAACACGAAGAATTGGAAGATGAAATCAAAGAAAAAGAAATGAAACAAAAATCAAAAACTTCCGAAGCTCGTGCCGAACGCCGTGGCAAATTGGCTGAAAAAGCGGCCGCAAAATAATTAATGTAACAAGGTCAGTCTGATAAAGACTTGGCCTTGTTCAAAGTTCTATCTATTAAAAGGGGGAAAGTTATGGCAGAAGTAACAGCAAAATTAATTCAACAATTGCGTGAAAAAACTTCCGCAGGTATGATGGATTGTAAGAAAGCTCTGACAGAAACAAACGGTGATATCGAAGCTGCGGCTGATTGGTTGCGTCAAAAGGGTATTGTCAAAGCGGCATCCAAGGCCGGTCGTGTTGCGGCATCTGGTTTGGTTACTGTGGTAAAATGCGACAATATGGGTTGCGTTGTTGAATTGAATGCTGAAACAGATTTCGTTGCTAAAAATGAAAAATTCCAAAAATTGGTTGCTGATGTCGCAAACAAAGCTTTGGAATTGCAAGGTGATTTTGATGCAACATTGAAAGCAGTTAGTGATGATATCGCAGCGACAATTTCTACAATTGGTGAAAATATGAATTTGCGCCGTGTTGCAAAAGTTTCTGGCGATCATATTTATTCATATATCCACAATGCTTTGGTTCCAGGTATGGGTCAAATCGGTGTGGCTGTGGCAATCAATGGTAATGATCCAAAGATTGACGAAATCGGACCAAAGGTTGCAATGCACATTGCTGCAAACAAACCTGAATTTATGACTGTTGCTGATGTTAATCCAGAGGCGGTTGAACGTGAAAAGAAAGTTTTCATTGAATCTGGTGCAACAGCAGGCAAACCTGAAAATATCGTTGAAAAAATGGTCGATGGTCGTATCCAAAAATGGTATGCAGAATCGGTATTAGAAGAACAACCATTTGTTATGGATCCGTCCAAAAAGGTTAAAGATGTTATCGCCGAACATGGTGGTAAATTGGCTGGGTTTGCATACTATGTTTTGGGTGAGGGTATCCAAAAACGCGAAGATAACTTGGCGGACGAAGTTGCAAAAATGTTGCAATAGTTTGATTAAAACCGCACTTTGATAGTGCGGTTTTTTTATATAAAGGCACCAAAAATGAAAAAATTGAGATTATATAAATTTAGTGACGGAACATATTGTGCGTGCATAATAAATGTTGATGAAGTTTTGACTTTGCGTGGAACGCGTGGTTTGTTGGTGCGTGCATTGGCGGAATTTGTTCGCACCGGGGGTGTTTCCAGATAAAAAACACAGGGTAAATAAAAAAGGATTAAAAGATGGCGAATATTCCAAATACAAAATACATTACGGTAAAACGTGGCGATGATGCTCAGGTTGGTATTTTTGTTGGGGGAAAACCGGCGACAGAATATCGTGGCGTGAAAATATATGATATAGATTATGTAAAGGATGCAATTGCATGGATACAGGAACAGAATCCAAATATCACAGAATTACATGTGTTGTCATCAAAGACGTCGGGCGGATATGCGACGGTTGGTAATCCGTCTCCTGAACATGGTAGATATGCATGGTGTCGTGTAAAAAATAATGATGGTAAATTGGGCGGTTGGGTCTTTGACTATGCGTACGCGTCTGCGACGAATTGTGCGAACTACTGTGCGCTCGGCTGTGCGAACGACGTCCGGGGGAGCGCCGCGTTTTGGCGTGCGGTTTTGGTTACGGCGTTTGATAATGGTCCGTTAGGTAGCATTGATTGGTCAAAATATCAGGGCGTGCATAACGTTGGCCCGTATCGAATTATTGTTGAAACAGCTGGTCCAAACACAAAATAAAATGAAAAAAAATTCCCGGGGAAACCCGGGTGTTTTTTTGTTTATTATTTTTGTTTTCCCAACATATTATCATGAATTGTTTTTGCCAAGTTTTTTTGTTTATATCATTTGTTGCAACGCTTGATTTTTCGTGTTATTATTTTTTTATGAAATATATACAAGGGGTAAAAAATGGCTCAAAAATTGTTTGATATGTTACAAGAACGTGGTTTTGTAAAGGATATGACGCATCCAGAACAAATTAAAGAATTATTAAATGGTGATAAAAAAATTACGTTCTATTTGGGAATTGATCCAACTGCGGATAGTTTGCATATTGGACATTTTTTTGCTCTGCGTATGTTTCGTCATTTGCAGGATGCTGGGCATCGTGGAATTTTATTGATTGGTGGCGCAACATCTATGGTTGGTGATCCAACTGGTAAATCTGATATGCGTAAAATGTTGACGCGTGAACAGGTTGAACACAATTTGAATGAAGTAAAAGAATTGGCACGTCATTTTGTTTTGCCGGGAACTGAAATTGTTAATAACGCGGATTGGATGAATAAATTTACTTATGTTGATTTTATGCGTGCGGTTTGTGTGCATTTCAATGTGAGTGTTATGTTGGCCAGCGAAGCGTATGCCCGTCGTCGTGAAAATGGGGGATTAACTTTCTTGGAAATGGGTTATATGCCAATGCAAGCATATGATTTCGTTCATTTACATAATGAAAAAGGATGTGTGTTGGAAATTGGTGGTTCTGACCAATGGGGCAACATTGTCGCTGGAACTGAATTGTTTAGAAAAATGAATATCGAAGCCGGAAATGAAAAAGGTGAAATTTATGGTTTGACATCACCTTTGTTGATGACGGCTGATGGTAAAAAAATGGGTAAGACCGAAAAGGGAACTTTGTGGGTTGCGCGTGATAGAACAACACCTTTCGATTTTTACCAATATTTCTATAACACTGGCGATGAAAATACAGAAATGTTGTTGGC
>CACYQE010000048.1 GCA_902776515.1 uncultured Pseudomonadota bacterium | reverse complement strand
ATAAAAGAAATTCAAACCTTGGTATATACTTCCGATTTCTTTTGCTTGCGGGTCACTATAACAAGTAAACAACCTATATTGAGTGTTATTTACCATCCATTTCATTGCCCACATTAGAAATTTACTACCAAGATTGAAGGGGCACCAAGAAGCTGAAGCACCTCGGCAAATAAGTCTTTCAAGAGTCTTGGTTTCTTCACCCAATAATTTAACATGCGTTACATCATCAACCTTTGCCGAATTTTTAAAATCAACCAATTCAACATCTTTGATACGCAAACCCGTAACATTTGCCGTAATTTTATCAGACGAGACCACCTTGGTCGGTAAATTCGCCGTATCGTTTGAAATCAATGCCACATCAGAATCACTGACCACAGGATTTTGTTTTGGTGCCATCCATTGCCCCAGCAACCACCAAGTTCCTAAGAATAAAATAAACCACCAGAAAAATTTCGAAAACCTAGAACCTGATTTTTTTGTTTCTTCGGTCCGTGTCGCATTCCATGCGGCAAACCCAGACCCAGTATTATCCAGATATTTTACCATATTATTTACCACCTTTTACACTTTTTAAACAACGGCGACGTGCCAAAAACCAATTTAACACATACAAAAACACCCCAACAGAAATAAATGCATCCGCAATATTAAACGCCGGCCAATGCAACCCACCAATATGAAAATCCAAAAAGTCAACAACCGCCCCAAAACGAATTCTATCAACCAGATTACCAACCGCCCCACCAATAATGAACACCAGTGGAACACGCTCATACGATTGTGCACGTTTAAACAGATAGAACAACAACAACGCAATCACAATCCCCGTAAAAACAATCATAACCAATGGGAAATTATCGCCCAAATTACGAAACATAGAAAACGCCGTTCCTGGATTCCACGTAAAAACAATGTTAAAAAAGTTGGTCACGTGTGCCATTAAATAGGGAACCGGAACAACAGACCACGCCGGTCCAACAACAAACATTGAACCCGTTATTAAAAACAACAATATGCCCTTGGTTAATTGATCAACGGCAACAATGCCCAATATCCCCGCGAATATTTTTAGTATCTTTTTCATTTCCTTGTTCCTTGGTTCTTGTCAATATAGCAATATGCTTTACCAAAAGCAAATATTAAAAACGCCCCAGATGGGGACATTTTTAACTGTGCTTATCAGAAATAGCATTATCTAATTCAGAATAATTTTCGGCCCTCATTTCCGTAAGGGTATTCGTTATATTCGCATCAGATACACCCAATTGCCCCAAAACCCCACGGGCCAACATCAAAGACGATTCAATGGTTTCCGGCCAGGCTTCTTTGACCCCTTCTTTGATAAGTGCACGTGATTCAACCAAGTTTCTTGCACGTGCAAAAATCTTTACCTTGGGTGCAACAGATTTTACGGTTAAAACCGCGTTACGTGCCGTACTGGTGTTGTCCAGTGCCACGACAACCGCCTTGACATTGCGGGGCGACAAACCAAATTCCCGCAACACAGATTCATTTGTGCTGTCGCCGTAAAAAACATTGTAACCACTTTCACGTCCCATCATAACGGCATTAACACTTAAATCCAATGCAACATACGGTATATTTTTTGTTCGTAATATATGCGCTATTATTTGCCCTACACGACCAAATCCGCAAATTACAACCGCTGGCTTAACAAGATTTTCTTCGGTATTAGCCTGTTTTTTGCGTGAACGCACAAAAACGTGTTTGGATTTTTGTATAACGTCATAAATAGCCAACAAAAACGGTGTAGATACCATAGATAAAATAATTATCGCCGTCAAAATTTCTTGATGTGCCGCGGGAACAGCCTCTATGCCACTGGTTTTCATCGTTTGAAACATCAATAACCCAAATTCACCGCCCTGGCTTAACAACAATGCTATCAATCTGGCATTTGTCGCATTAACATTCCGAACACGTGCTACTATGAACAGTGCTGAAAATTTAATTAAAACCAAACCAACCATTCCAAACACAACCATATACCAATTAGACAACAAGATATCCAAATTCAATCCCATTCCCAACGATATAAAGAATAATGATAAAAACAATAATGAATACGGGGTTATCTCGGCCCTTATTTGATGATTATAAATCGTTTCAGACATTAACATACCCGCCAAAAACGCACCAAGCCCCGCCGGCAAACCGATATAGTCCATAACTATTGCCCACGCAACTATGTTCAACATTATAACCAACAAAAACGCTTCACGCGATTTAAGTTTCGATACCAAACGCAATAACGGATTCATTATCAAACGACCAACAACAACCACACCAAAAATCAAAGTCAAAGATGTGACCAAAACATCTATGACCGTGGCCCCCAGATTAAACGAACGTCCCGCCAAAACAGGCAACATAGCAAGCAAAGGAATTGATAATAAATCTTGGAACAATAAAATAGAAAATGTTTGGTGTCCCATTTCGGTATTCAATTGATTTCTGTCCGTCAATAATTGCAAATCTTCTGATGTGCTGGACATTGCCAACAACAAAGACACCGTAACAACACCCAATACAGACCACGTAGTTACACCGACCAAGATAGGAAATAACATAACGGCAACCATCATAACCTGGGCGGCACCAAATCCAAAAATGGTTCGTCTCATTTGCCACAGACGTTTCATATTTATCTCTAACCCGATGTTAAACCACAAAAACAAGATACCTAAATCACCAAGGAATCGCCATGTATCATCAATTTGGAACAAATTCAAAACATACGGACCTGAAATTATACCGGCAACCAAAAATGCAACCAACGCACCAATACGTGCAGTCCGCAGTAAAAACACCAACACAAAAATAATAGCAAAAAATATCAATACAGAAAGTGACATCCAGACTCCCTCCTCTCTTATCTCTCGTCATTGACAGTATAGCAAAAAAATACTAGCCACACGCAACCAGTTTTTTTGCTATTTCTAAAAATTTTTCTGGGCTTAAATCTTCGGCCCTTTCGGTTCCATCAAGCCCGAACAAATTCCAATCAACATCACGCATTATTCCGCGTATCATTTTCCGCCGCATACCGAACAATTTTGCCGTCAATTTTTCAACAACAGAAATATCATCTATCTTTTTTATTTTACTTTTATTTGGAATAATTTGAACAACCGCACTTTGGACACGCGGACGCGGAACAAAGGCGGTATTTGGAACATCAAACAAAATTTTTGCATCTGCAACCAATGACGTTAATACAGATAAACGACCATATTGAGCATCACCCGTGTTCGCAACAATGCGTTCAGCAACTTCACGTTGAAACATCAAGGTCAAAGATTTAATAGGCACACCACCAGCAACCAAATGCAACCAATCTATCAACAATTCTGTTCCGACATTGTACGGCAAATTAGAACATAATGAAAATTCGCCACCAGCAAGTTTCGCAAAATCCTGCTTTAACGCGTCACCAAAAATAACCTTTAAACGACCCGCTGATGCCGCAACAACACGCGACAAAATAGGTTCAGTGGTTTCATCTTTTTCAACAGCAATTACTTTTTTCGCCCCCGCCAACAACAATGCACGCGTCAATCCCGCCGGTCCTGGTCCAACCTCTATCACAACGGATTTTTCTAAATCAGGAACACTACGTGCAATACGTCCAGTTAAATTCAAATCAAACAAGAAATTTTGTCCGAACTGTTTTTTTGGTTCCAACCCCGCATCACGCATCATTTCAGACACCGGCGGCAAAGATGCAACTGTATCTATCATACCGATTTACGTCCCCCAAAAGCCAAGGTCAGTGTTCCATCATCCAAATAATCCAAATCACCACCAAGCGGAACCCCAGAAGCCAGTTCCGTAAAACGAACATTTAATGTCGTGTCACCAATCACAGAAATGATGTATTGTTGTGTTGTTTTACCTTCAACCGTATTGGGTAAAGCAAAAATTATTTCGACAATATGTTCATCAATAATTCGATTTTTTAAATTTGATAAATTCAAATCTTCGGGTGTAACACCAGCCCCACCAGATAGCAATCCGCCAAGTATATGATATCGACCACCAAACACGCCGGATTTTTCCAACGTCCAAACATCTGACAAATCACGAACTATACAAAGCATCCCATTTTCGCGTGTCATATCACGACAATATTCGCAACCCTCATTATTACGATCCGTCAAAACCCCGCACACAGGACACGCACAAATATTTTCATTTGCATCAATCAGGGATTCTATCAATTTTTCAATTTTTCCACTTTTATCTTGCAATAACCCCAAAACCATTCGGCGTGCCGCACGATTACCAACACGTGGCAACTTAGCAAATTGTTTTATTAATTTTTCTATTTTTGGATTCATTTGTCAGCCTACAAAATCAATGAAAAACAAAACAATCAATTCCGGCGGTCGATGCACGATTACACAAATCACCTGCAGATGCATCGTTCAAGCCCGAAACACGAACACGATATAACCCCGCATCATTTGATTCAACATGTGCGACAACTCCAAGTGTGTTTTTAATGCGATTTATAACCGTGTCCGCCGCAGATACAGAAGAAAATGCACCGAACTGCACACCGGTACCACCATAATTTTTTGCATCCGTTGCATATTTTTTAACAATAGGTGAAGACACAGGTGCAGTAACCTTGGCAACAGGGGTTTGCCGGGTCACTGTTGGGGTATTTTTTTTGACCAATTCAAAACCGCGATTTAACATATTTGTAGAAACATTTGCCCGAATATCCTTGTCTTCGGCCCCCAATACAACAGATATTAATCGATGTCCATCACGATGTGCCGTTGCAACCAATGAATACTTTGATTTATTCGTATAACCTGTTTTCATACCATCGCACCCAGGATACACACCCAACAAGCGATTTCCATTTGTATAAGTCTTGCCATTATAAACCCACGTCTTTTGCCCAAAATATTTCCAATACTGGGGGAAATGTTTATAAACCGCCATTGATAATAACGCAATATCACGTGCAGTAGACAACTGGTCATCATCAGGCAAGCCCGAAGAATTTTCAAAATTCGTTTTTGATAAACCAATTTCACGTGCAACGCGGGTCATCAACGATGCAAACGTGCCTTCTTTGCCACCTTTTAAATTTTCCGCCAACACACGTGCAACATCATTCGCACTGTGCACCGCCAAAGCGGATATCGCATCTTCTACACGAATTTTACTGCCTGCGGTCAACCCCAACTTTACCGGCGATGCATCCGCGGCACTTTTTGATACAATCAAATAATCATCTAAATGCAACCGACCATGTTCCAACGCATCAAATGTCAAATACAAAGTCATTATCTTGGTTAAACTTGCCGGATAATTTATATCATTTGCATTTTCTGAAATTAAAACACGCCCAGAATCCATATCCGCAACCAACGCCGCACGATACCCACCGGCACGTGCCAACGCACCAACGAATAACATTGGTAAAACAAATAAAAATTTTCTCACTTCCATAATGAATTATGTTAGTAAAAAAAACCGAACCGGGTCAACAGTTTTATCTATTGTTCCTGTAAAAAACCGCCTGATTGCATTTTCCACAATTTTGCATACGTACCACGCTTTCTTAACAAAGAATTATGTGTCCCAGATTCTACGACACGGCCCTGCTCCATAACCACAATACGGTCCATATTACGCAGCGTTGATAAACGATGTGCAATCGCGATTGTTGTTCTGTTGTGTGACAATTCTTCAAACGATTTTTGAATTGCAACCTCGGTTTCGCTGTCCAGTGCGGATGTAGCCTCGTCCAAAACTAATATAGGACTGTTCTTTAAAAACGCCCGGGCGATAGCAATTCTTTGACGTTGTCCCCCGGATAATTTTATACCGCGGTCACCAACAAAAGAATCATACTTTTTTTCGGTCGCCATAATAAATTTATGTGCAGATGCACGCACCGCGGCACGATGAATTTGGGCATCAGTAGCGGTTGTATTGCCATAGGCAATGTTTTCACGAATCGTTCTGTTAAACATAGATGCTTCTTGGGGAATAAACGATATGTTTTCACGCAATGACATTTGCGTTACATCGCGAATATCAACCCCATCAATTAAAATTTCACCCTTGTTAACATCATAAAAACGCATTAACAAATTTACCAGTG
>CACYQE010000047.1 GCA_902776515.1 uncultured Pseudomonadota bacterium | reverse complement strand
TTTTAAAAAGGGTATTTTCACGGTGATTTTTGCACCAATTAGCGTGATGTTTGTGCACGACAACGCCACCGGTGCAACACAATCTGTGCCCGCCCCATTTTCAAAATACGGTCAAATTCAGGGTGTTCAAAACTATTCGTCCAACCCATATTGGAACAACGGTTCACCATATAATCAAACATTACCTGTTCCGGTATATACCAAGGGTCCCGATGTTAACACCGGCACATGCCAAAACGTTGTGGATACATTGGTTGCATCATATTGCAGTGCGAACAACAATTGCATTGGTGCCAAAATTTCGGACGTTCGCCCGAATGTTATGGTCCAATTATCTCAGTTACCCGGGCATAACTTTGCAACATCTTGTGCGGGTTACATTGATTCGTCTTTTAACACATACATAAAAAAATATGGCCATATCAGTCCAACGACAAACGTGGCATTTCCAACTGCATACGAAGAAAACAGCCGTTTGTACCAAATGACCTCTGGCACGGCGGGCGTTAATATCTCGTTAACACCGAAAAAGTCCGCATACGAATCGGGTGTGGCGGAACGTGCGGCCGAATTGGCGGCATTACATGCGGCATCATCAAATACCACATCACCGGTTATGGCGACATCTGGTTTTCCACAAACGGTTCAGGATTTAACCTTGACTGACCGCATTAAATTACGCCAGGAAGGTTACGCCCCGTTCAAGGATGCAAAATCGTATCACAAAATAAAACTTGGTGACGAAAAAGAATACAAGGAAGATTTAAAATCCCAAAACCTTAGTGTTTTTTGCCAACGTTATCCGGATGATGCCGCATGCAAAACGTTGGGAACAGAGTTTTCAAAGGCAAAAAACGATGCAAACGCCAAAATACTGGAAGCCCAAGATTTAATCCAAAAATACGGGTCCAAGGTTACCACCGCACAAAAAACAGCCGCGGAAAAAGCATTAACTGAATTACAAAGCGAATTAACCAATTCGCCGAACGCAACCCAAACCGCAACAAACGCAATTACCGAAAAGACGGGTAATTTGGATGCAACATTAAATCCACTTCGTCAAAAAAAGCAAGAGGCCGAAGAAGCCGCACAACGTGCCGCAACAGAACGCGATGCCGCGGTTCAAAAAGCCAAGGATTTAATAGATAAATATCAGGCTTTATATGATTGCTTCCAAGGGGACTTGGCCGAAGCTGCTAGAAACGCATTAAAGAACAAAATAACAGAATTAAAAGATGTTATTAGAAATAATTCATCGACAGCAACAAACATAGAAGACAAAACAACCGAATTGAACACTGCCGCCAGTCCATTTGTTAGAATGTATGCTGACAATCCTGGTGATTGTCCAACTTATACCAGTTTGATCAGTAGTGGATCTGGCGGTGGTTCCGGGGGTGGTTCTGGCGGCGGTTCCGGCGGTGGTTCCGGTGGTGGATCCGGTGGTGGATCCGGGAGAGGTTCCGAGAGTGATCCAGAGGATGACGTAGCATAACAAGGAAAAAAGCATGTTAAAAAGATTATTACTATTATCCGTTTGTTTATATTCTGTGGCTGCCTTTGCCACAGCCACAGACGGACGTATTCAATGTGAAGAAAATTTATCCGATTTAGAATGTATGGAGAAAGCATGTACGGAAATGACAAAAATACAAAACGTAAATTCTAAAGCAGATTACGACAAGGTAAAATCAAAATGGTATGACAAAATCAAAGCCGAATGTCATACTGCCGACTTGCAAAAATTATACGACAAAGCCACAAAAAGCGAATCCGTTTACAAAATTAGCATTCCAAAAAGTAGTGTTGCAACCACGCGTCATTATATAAACCTTAAACTCAATCCAGACAAAATTCGTCCTGAATACACAGGTAAGTTTATGTATGTTTTTATGAACAACGAAGAAAATCCTTTGGCTGGGACTAAAGAAGAAAAGTTATTGAGTGGTATTGGTGAAACTGTGCAAGATATGGCCTCAATACCTTTTATTGGTGGTATTGCAAGTTCCATGAGCGGTATTACAAAAGCTTTTGTTAGCACATTTTTGACCGATATTCCAACAGCATGTAGTGATTTTTCCGTTGTTTCCAACACCCCTGTTGATGAAGCATCGGTAAATAAAAACCTACAAGGTGCGGACCTCCCGATATACAAAGATTATACAAATCCAGAATATTTTATTTTTAACAATGTGTTATGGGTTAATTATGGCTCAAAGTGGAACACTCTTTCGGGTCAGACATACAGCAATAAAATCGTACTGTACGATTCATATGATATTGCAACAGAAACTTTAGACAAGATGATAACCAATCTTTCGAAAGGTGCATGTTGTGATCGGTATATTCACGTGGTTTTAAAGAACAATCCTGGAACCACTGTTGCTGTGAAAAAAATTCCATGTAACGAACAAGGTAACTAACTAAAAACCATGTTTAAAAAATTATTATTTTTATTCTCTTTTTTAATTCCTGTTGTTGCAAATGCAGCAGGGGAATTTCGGACAACCGATGAAATTTTGCGGTCTGTTCCAACCGATGACACGACCTGTGCAACCCAGGTTTATGCCGATGCTTTGGCTAATGCTGCGGATATTATTTCCGAAAACGATTCCGAAGATTTGGTGCGTGAATGGGTTTATTCCGTATTCCAAGATCCAGAAGTCCTGGTCGAGGTTATGTCTTGCCCAGAAGTGATGGAAGTTGAAGAAGATACCACCATCAAATTTCAACCGATTTCTTATACTTTTCCAAACGGTCGTCAAATCATCGTAAATTATCAAACCCAACCAAAGGTTTTGGAACAATATTTTAACTTGGCGTTTAAAACAGAATTACCGACTGATGATCCAAATCCCGCCGTCACACCCGATGACCCAAATGCAACGTGGGTTAATGTTGACCCGGCGTGGTATGCGATTATGGTAACCCAGGCCGGTGCATTGGATAAATTTGTTGGTGCGGATAAAAACAACACTGTATCTTTTAAATATATCGAAGATAACATTGACCAACTGTATCCAAGGGGGAACAGTTGCAGTGCAGAAACAGGTGTATCCAGCAACGGCAAAATGGTTAACAAAGTTATCCGCAAAAAAACCGCTGCCCACGATGGCAAAGAAGTTGACGCTGATTTCTATATCGCAGGCGACCGCAATTTGGAATGGATTAGCTATATGGAGGTCGCAATCGAAGTTGCCGTTACGGTTATTTCTTCGGTGGTGACTTTTGGCGGTGCCGCAGCAATTGCAGGTGTTGCCAAGGCGGCACGTATAAAAAAAATCACAAAACTCGCACGTGCAAACGTAGAGGTTCTTATTAAAAATGTTCCAAAGGTAAAATCTTATGCCCAGGCTGTTGCCAGGGCAAACAAGCAACGCAAAAACCTTGAACGTATGACCGATTTATCCAAAAACATCAAAGAAATAGAAAAATTGGAAAAGAAATTAGCCGGTGCACCAAAAGGTTCCAAGAAGGCTGAACGCTTGCAAAAACAATTGGATAACGTTCGCAAAGTCCATCAAAAAAATACTGATATTTTAAGCAAAACCTATGGCAAAGATATTGAACAAATTAAAAGCTCAAAGGATTTTGATAAATTAAAAGATTTTCAGAAAAATGTTAAAGACGGTATCAAAACCCACGAAAAAGAAATGAGCGATTTGGCAAAAGGTGATAAAGATATCGCCGAATACAATAAACAAGTAAACACTTTGCGTGAAGCACAAAAGGCCGCCAAGGAACTGCGTTCAATAAAACAAGCCAGAACAGGCAACATATTTAGTCGTGCATGGCAATTGATAAAAAATACCGGCAAAAGTATTCGTGCTGCAAACAATGGAATGCGTAGTTTGGACAAAGCCGCACATGTCGTTCGCAAAGGTTCTTCTGCATCCGGCAAAGCCCGCGATTGGTTGTTCCATTCCAGTATGCGTTTCTTGGGCAAAGCCGCCAAAGTTGGCGAACAATATGCTGTATTGAACTTTGCTCTTTCGTTTATTGGCGATATGTATGATTATACCAGCAGTGACACCGGCGATTATACAAACAACATCAAAATGAAACCTTTGTTGTTGTTATCGGCCGATGAAACAAGCGATGGTTCCGAAAGTAATGTTGTAAACTATGGCGTGTGGTTAATGTGGCACGGCGATGCTATATCCGCCGAAGACGATGATGCCGCATATTTACAGGCAATGGATTTCGCACAAAAGTTCTATCAAGATTTGGTTGAAACCCAAACAGAAGAGGGCGAAAAAGTTTGTGACGTTGATATATATGTCGTTCGTCCTATTATCCGTAACCCTGGGACCGAACACCAGGCATTGTATTGGTTAATAATGAATGAAAAACCTTGGTCGACATCCCCAAGATAAAAACCCTGTTGTGTTTTTATTATAAAATATGTAAAATGGTAAAAAAGGAGGCAAGGGTATGAAAAAATTTCTTATTGCTTTTTGTGTGTTGGTAACAACCGTTTTCGGTGCAAGTGCATATCAGGTTATGTCATCCAAAGAATTGGGTAAAGATGATGCAAAAAACCAAAATGTTGTTGTAAAATGCACAACCGATATGGGAAAAGTTTCAAACAAAACTTGTTCATTACGGCGTTATGTTCGTTGTTCTGGAACGGGCATTCAAAAAAAGTGCAACGGATGGCAGGGTTGGCGTGATTTACGAAACCCCGAAAAGCAATACAGCGATTGGAAAACCGCCGCAAATGAATGTTGTCGTTCAATGGGTTTAAGATAATAAAAAAATGTGACGGGGCAAACGCCCCGTTCTTTATATACTGATTTTTATGTGTTGGTGGATGAGACTGACTGGTCTGCGGTTTTTCAAACCTTGACCGCAACTACGCTCATTCGCTTCGCTCACCGCCATACTCACGTCTGGCTTTCGCTTGTTGTCGAACCAACCACTGTTGGTTCTTCGTCAAATCAAAAAAAATATCACACGTGGTGATATTATTTTGGTGGATGTGATTGGACTCGAACCAACGACCTCTTCGATGTGAACGAAGCGCTCTAACCAACTGAGCTACACATCCAAATAAAATTCGAAAATTTGGTGGGGATAGTGGGACTTGAACCCACACGGTCGCAATGACCAAAGGATTTTAAGTCCTCAGCGTCTACCATTCCGCCATATCCCCAAGGACCTTTTACAAAACTGGTGGAGCTGATGGGACTCAAACCCACGACCTCTACGATGCGAACGTAGCGCTCTATCAACTGAGCTACAACCCCAAGGACTCCACACATATGGTGGGCATAAGAAGACTCGAACTTCCAAGGGTCGCCCCACTAGTACCTGAAACTAGCGCGTCTACCAATTCCGCCATATGCCCCGAAGTGCTTGATATCATAAACCAATTTATCATATTTTGCAAGGGGAAAATGCACCACAAAACATAAAAAATCCTGTATAAAATTATTATATTTTCTCTTGCCACGGTTTTATGAATTTTGCTAACATTTCATCAGAGATGAAGAAAATTCTGGTTTTTGGTGTTTTTTGGGCGATTTTGGGCATCGCATCTGTTGATGCGGCTGGTCGTGATACCGTAACAAATGCAAGAACAAAAACCGTTCAATCGACACAAACACGAACCGCCAATGTGTCCAAGGTTAATTCAAATCGTGCCACCGCTGTTCGCAAATCGTCAATCAATACGCAACGTTCGGCCAAGGGCAATCCTGCAACCCGAACCGCCACATCTGGGGGACGTGCCGGAACAACCGCACAAAAAACACAGACGCGTGCGGCCGTTGCAACACCCGGGACAGGGCGGGCGGCAACAAATACCACAACAACACGCACACAAAACTATACACGTGCAAAAACCGCACGGGCCGCAACAGATTCATTATCTGAAACCAAAACAGGCACAGCATACGAACAGTGTAAATCCGCTTATTTTCAATGCATGGACCAATTTTGCAGTTTAAAGAACGAAGAATATCGCCGCTGTTCTTGCAGCGACCGCGTTATGGAATTGGCCGATGTTCGCAATAATTTAACAGAAACCAATTCAAAACTTACCGAATTTACCGAAAACCTGGATATTGTCGGAATGACCACGGCCCAGGCCACCGCATTACATACTGCATCTGATGGCGAAAACGCGTTGACGGCCGACACATCTGCATCCAAGGCATTATTACAGGCGATTATGAATTCTATTCGTGGTGAAGATTCAACCGTCAGCGGAAAAATGTCCGATT
>CACYQE010000046.1 GCA_902776515.1 uncultured Pseudomonadota bacterium | reverse complement strand
CTTATATTTTCCGGATTTCCCAGTGTAACCATACCATTTGGAATATCAACCCCAAGCAACTTTTTATTTGTAAAAACAAATCGTTTGGTTTCATTATCGGACAAAGAACGCCGAAGTTCATCCAAAATTGGCCCACGTTCGTTTTCTAAAACATCTTTATCTATCAAAGAATTTTTTAATCTGTCAGCCAAAAAATCCACTAATATCATCAAATTTTCTGCAATGACACGCCCATAAAAACGTAAGCTTACGGGTGATGTAGAGGCATTTATTTCGCCACCATTGTCCGCAATATAATCTTTTCCCAAACGTGCGGTTGGAAAACGTGGTGTTCCCTTGCAAAACATGTGTTCACAAAAGTGTGTTAAACCATACTCGGACGGTTTTTCATCATACGAACCTGTCCTGAAACAAACACGAACTTCGTCTGTGGCAACATCCATCGAATCAAGAATAACTGTAACACCGTTTGATAGTTTATGCATTGTCGGTTCAAATTTCATCTTGATTCTCCTTTTTAAACAACAAACAGCAATCACCATAACTGAAAAAGCGATATTTTTCCGCTACCGCATGTGCATATGCCGCTTTCATTTCATCTAATCCTGCAAAAGCCGATACCAACATAAAGAGTGTTGATTTCGGCAAATGAAAATTAGTAAGCAAAACATCAACCGCACCAAATTTATAACCCGGGGTTATAAATATGTTTGTAGATTGACATATCGGTAAAACACGAGGAAGTTTCGTTTGTTCTTGCAACGATGCAAGTTCCCCTCCTGCGGAGGGGTGGCCAACGGCCGGGGTGGTCTTTAACCATAACGCGACATTTTGCGGATTTTTTAATACATCTGCTGCACTGATATGTATAATTTCCAGACCTAAATCACGTAAATATTTTTCACGTACATTATCATATTCAACTTTGGAATCGTGTGTTTTGTCATCTATTTCTATTACTACCCCAAGTTCTTGGCAGAAAAAATCAACGATATAATTACCTATTATTTTCTGTCTGTCGAAATCAAGACCATTGATTTGTTTACCTTTGATTTCTTTCCAAAGCAATGCTTCGGGCAAACTGCCGGATTTACGAAGTCCTTTTGCACGTTCTGTTAATGCTGGATTAAACGGTAAATTGAAATTAATACCGAATTTTCCTGCATCAAAAGACCACCCCGCCCTGCGGGCACCCCTCCGCAGGAGGGGAACTTTGTTATTTTCTTTCTGATTTAAAACTAACTGGTGGGCAGATTCCAATGTTCGCATAGATGTCGTTCCAACCGCAATCACACGTTTCGCGTTGTTTATTACATCTGCTTGCTGGGGCGTGATACAGCACCATTCACTGTGCATTTTGTGTTCGGACAAGTTTTCAGTTTTAACCGGCATCCATGTCCCCGCCCCAACATGCAACGTAATTTTAACAATTTTTGCACCACGTTTTTCTATTTCACTCATCAATTCATCAGTAAAATGCAATCCCGCTGTGGGTGCCGCCATTGACCCCAACGGGTCTGCATAAACTGTCTGATAACGCGTTGAATCTGATAATTCGGCTTCCCGCTTCATATATGGTGGTAAAGGCATTTTTCCAACACGCCCCAACACATCAAAAACGTTATCACAATTAAAACGCAACAGCAATCCGCTCTCGTGGTGTTTATCAATGACCGTAACCGTTGTCCCATCATCCAAGGTCAATGTATCACCAATGTTTATTTTATTAAACTTTTTACACAACCCCCACCAATTCTTGTCATCCACCGATGTGTGTAATGTTATTTCATGACCGTCAGCCATAAATCGTGCCGGTATAACACGCGAATTATTAAAAACAACAACATCACCAGGTTTCAGATAATCCAAAAAATCCCGAATATGTTTATCATAAACACCGTTACAAACCACCAACATGCGTGAGGCATCCCGTTCCTGTAAAGGACGAGAAGCAATCAATTCGGGTGGCAAATCAAAATCAAAGTCAGATGTATGTAACATTTTAAAATTATTTTTTAAACTCTAACCCCTGGTCAGTGTAATTTTCAGCCACATCTTCCCAATTAGGTTCCACACGCACGAACAAATGCAATCGTGCATTTACGCCCCATTGGTCTTGGATATCGTGACGTGCCGCGGTCCCAATTTTTTGCAACTGTATTCCACCGCGACCAATAATTATTTTTTTATGCCCTTCACTTTGCACAACGATTTTTTGATAAATATCCAACACACCTTCGTCATCAACATCAACGCGTTCGGTCACAACATTTATGTGATAAGGTAATTCTTGATGGATATAACGATATATCTTTTCACGTGTTAATTCGGCCAAATACAGATTATCCGGGACATCTGTTGCATCGTGTGCTTCAAATAAATAAGGCGATTCCGGCATAACATCCGCCAAAGCACCAAGCATTTTTTCAACACCATCGTTTTTCATCGCCGAAATCATAAAGATTTCACGAAAAGGGGCAAGTTCATTAAGTTCTGCGGCGATTGGCAATAACTCAGATTTCCGAACGGCATCTGTTTTATTCAACGCAACGAATAAATTTTTATGGTCTTTTATTTTTTCAATCAGGCCGCGAACAGTGTCTGTTATCCCCTTGGTTGAATCCAAGATTAACAATACGGCATCCGCATCCGCCAACGAATCCATTGCCGCCCCAACCATGGCACGGTCCAAACGCCGTCCCGGTTTAAAAACCCCAGGCGTATCAACAAAAACCAGTTGTCGATTGCCGACCATTTTAATTGCACGCAAATTGGTCCGCGTGGTCTGCACTTTGTGTGAAACTATTGAAACCTTACGTCCCATAATTTGATTCATCAATGTGCTTTTACCGGCATTTGTCGGTCCAATAATAGAAATAAAACCAGAATAAGTCTTGCTCATACCTTAAACAATAGCACACAAAAATCAAAAGTGAATTAAAATGTTGCAAAACCAGAAAAAGACTCTATACTGTTTATACTTAATAAAAGGTTTGTCAAATATGAATGTATTAAAAAACCGTGAAATTTACGCATTAGCCACAGATAAAATATGGCATAACCCGGCAAATTTATCTATAAAAATAAAGCCGTTCATTTTAACATCTGTAAACCCAGAAAGTTATACTTTACGTGCCGGCGAAAACGTTACTATATACAATCAAGGTGAAAAAACAGAGGCAACAATTGGCACGGGCAGCGAAGGTTTGTGGTTGCACCCAGAAACGCTGTATTGTATCAAAGTTGCGGAACACATAGAATTCAAAAACCTTAATTACCTTATATCAGGGCTTAATGTAATCAATGCAACACGTCCAAAGAATAAAAAAACAGACAATTTCACCGTATGGATTGAACCAACGCAATCACGCTATATCTATCGCGGTATGCCTATTGCAGAAATGAGATTTATCCGCGATTATGTTGGCGAACACCTTGGAATAACCCCAGATGTTAATAATTTCTTTGACAGTATCGATAAAAAGATAGATTTCCGCGGTGTCCCACAAAGTCCGTACGTATTTGACAATCGTAACAGATTTGAAAAAAAATAATAGAACACCGAACAAGGAATAAAAATGAAAAAATTCACTTTTTCTGAAAAATGGAACCTGCGTTTTATGGACATGGCACGTTTGGTCGCCGGATGGTCCAAGGATGAAAGCACCAAGGTTGGTTGCGTTATAATTGGTCCCGACAAAGAAGTTCGTTCTATGGGGTATAACGGTCTTCCGCGTGGTGTTGATGACACTGTCGCAATCCGTAACATTCGTCCAACAAAATACGACTGGTTCGAACACGCCGAACGTAATGCTATATATAACGCGGGATTATATGGTGCATCAATCAAGAATTGTGTTTTATACGTAACATTGCCACCATGTCCGGATTGTGCACGTGGCATTATCCAAAGCGGAATCCGCGAGGTAGTTTATATGGATTTACCAGATGATAACGGCAAAAAAACTGCGGGGTGGCGGGATAAACTTGATATATCCTTTACTATGTTTGACGAAGCCGGTGTAATTTATAAATCTTTAAACTCTGCCGGCAGATTCAAAGAAGTTATAAAAGATTCTGTTAAACCGCTTAAACTCTTTGACACCGCCGATTTAAATCGTTTATCAAACAATCTTATTCGCGTTAATGGCAAAGAATTTCAATCAATCATTTGCACCGAAGAAACAAACGAACTTGTCAAAGAAATGATTTTGAATAATTCTTTTTATAACACAGCCCAGGAAACCGCTGATTTCATAATTACACGCAACCATGTCGTATGTGCCTATGATTTAAGTGAGCCAGTGAAAGAATTGCGTGAAAAGAAATTAAAAAGTCCAAATATTATGGATGTGTCCACTTCTAAATTGGTTGCATTACTGGATTTTCAAAAAGCATTAATTAAATTTGTAAACCGTAATGCGATATCAACATCAGAATTGTCCAGTCGCATAGCAGATGCCGATGTTGCAATAGTTCGCAGCATTATGGAAAATTGCAACCTGCCCCAGGTGCAAACGGCCATAAAAGAAAAAACCAAACGCACAATTGAACGCGAATTCACAATGAAAAAACGTGAATATAAATAAAAAAAACACCGCCCAAATGGGCGGTATTATTTTTAATCAGATTACTTTATTTAAAAGAAACCCGCGGTGCAACACGTTCGGCTTCATCGATTTCAAACAATTTTTCCGATGTAATACCAAACATACGTGCAACAATATTGCTTGGGAATTGTTCTATTTGTGTGTTTAACCCCATAACAACCGTATTATAAAACTGACGTGCAGCCTGAATTTTGGTTTCGGTATCGGTCAATTCGCGTTGCAATTCCAAAAAGTTTTCATTTGCACGCAATGCCGGGTATGCCTCACCAAGTGCGAACAATTTATTCAATGCACCGGTCAGTCCTTTTTCCGCATCTGCCTTGTCGGTTCCGATTGCAGACATAGCGGCATTTCGCGCCTGAATAACCGCAGCCAACGTATCTTTTTCGTGTGCCGCCGCCCCTTTGACCGTTTCAACCAAATTTGGAATCATATCATAACGGCGTTTTAATTGCGTATCAACCGTTGCCCACGCTTCGCGTGCCTGATTACGCCGTGCAACCAATCCATTATACACAGCAACAAAATACAAAACCAAAACAGCAACTATTGCGATAACCGTCCACATACCAAACTCCTTTGTTTTATTATTAATTGACTGAGCATAATGATACACAATCGCATCAAAAAAATCAAATGATTACTAAAAAAAAGAACCCCGCATAAACCGCGGGGCAATATAAAGTTAGAAAATACATACCTTGGTTTGTTCGTCATAAACCGGATTTGGGGTATTAAAATCTTTCGACAACAAGTTATAAAAATCGAACATATCGGTACACTCTTGTTCGCTTTCAACACCTTTACATCCAGCACCAGCGGATGTTTCACGCCCAAACACCAAACAAACAGGTTTACGATTTACTAATGGCCCTTTTTCCCTTATCTCGTAATTAAATCCGAAAAATCCTAAATCAGCTGTTTTTGTTGTATACACCCCTTTATAACCATCTGGCTGAGGTGCAATTCCATATAACATATCAGGCCACGGATCGGGAGCTTTCAAAACTTTTTCTGTATAACGCTTTACAAAATCTACCAAACCATCAACATCCCTAAAAACAAATCTTTCACCCAAATCTGTAAGACAATACGCACTTCTAATTGTATCGTTTACACCATTGCCACATGGGTCAGCAGGAATACATGCCTGGGTCTTTTCCACCCAAACGTGTGTCTTTTTTTGAATTAATAAATCACACAATGCCTTACGGTCTTCGGGTGTCGGTGCCGCCGATGCGGACCCTATGACGGCTAATCCAGCAAGAACAGATAATAATGTTTTTTTCATTTTCCTCTCCTAGTTCACAACAGTTACATTGTATCATATATTGTAAAAGAATCCAATGAAAAATGGTGCCAAAAGGCACCGTATAAAAAACCCGCCATTTGGCGGGATATATTATTTTTTCCAGAAAGCAAAGCCCGAACGGCGTTCTTTGCGTTCTTCTTGTTGTTTTCTTTCTTCAATTGCACGGCGGCGTTCCGCACGACGTTCTTGGAAGCGTTTGGCAGATTCTTCGTCACGCTGTATCAATTTGATTGTTGTCACGGACAATTTACCGTTACGAACTTCTTCTTCAAACTCCAGGCAGTATCTTAGGTACAACAAGAAAGAAATTACCAAAGGATATCCATTCTCCAGAATACGCCGCAATCATTGAAAACATA
>CACYQE010000045.1 GCA_902776515.1 uncultured Pseudomonadota bacterium | reverse complement strand
CGTCACATGTAACTGGTCCGCGATGCGCTGCCCTGTGATAGGACCCTCGGCCCTGACGATTTCCGCAATCTGTTTCTGTCTTGCTGTTAAGCCCATTTGATACCGTCCTTTCCGGCGCAAAACGCAATCCTGTCCTTATACTGTATAAAATATCAGTCACCGTTAATTACAGGGCATCCAGATTCCCGCCAGGCTATATAGTGCCTACACTGCCAATAATTATTATACACTAATTATATGTCTTTTTTGCAATTTTGTAAACTATTAAGCGTATGTTAATCATATAACCCGGCAATGTGCATCAAATAAACGGGCTTCCTCAGATTCCCGCCTGCTCTTTTAACGCGGCTGCCTTATCGGTATGCTCCCAGGGAACATCGATATCGGTACGGCCCATATGTCCGTATGCCGCGGTCTGTTTATAGATAGGACGGCGCAGATCCATGTCGCGGATAATACCTGACGGGCTTAAGGAAAAGTTTTTACGTACCAGTTCCGCGATTTTGTCGTCCGCGATTACGCCGGTACCGAAGGTGTCTACCAGAATGGATACGGGCTGCGCTACACCGATGGCATAGGCAAGCTGGATTTCACAGCGTTTTGCCAGGCCGGCCGCTACAATATTCTTGGCTACATAGCGTGCCGCATACGCTGCCGAAATTGGTTCCATGCGGGCAAATGATGAAATTGACGCATTGAAATCTATGGGAATATCAGCCGTTGACTTCCTGGTTTTGCCACGTGTTTTGGCACTTACTATTACTATGCCTATCCTTACGATTTTGGCTGATATTGTTGCGATTTTTGGTGGTATGTGTGTAGCGATAATGATAATGAACGTTTCTGTCACAGAATATTGGCGTATGACACTTGATTGGCTGTCATTCAACAACTTTGCTGTTGGTGTTTTACACGGATGGTTATTCGGTTGGGTTATCGCGATTACCGGATGCTTTTGTGGTATGAATTCTGATAAAAATGCTACCGGCGTTGGACGTGCTGCAACACGTGCGGTCGTAAGTGGAATTGTTGGATGTATTGTAACAACTGCGATACTTACCATCATATTCAATTGGTTGGATATATAAATGAAAAAAACAAACGAACATTTTATTTGTGTTGAAAATCTTACAATCGCGTATGGCGATAATGTGGTTGTTCGCAATTTGAATTTTACTGTGAATCGTGGCGATATATTTGTGATAATGGGAATGTCTGGGTGCGGCAAAAGCACAGTCATGCGTTCTTTGATTGGGTTAATTCGCCCAATCAGTGGTCATATTTTCATTGATGGAATTGACTTTTGGAATGTCAGTAATGAACAACGGGAAAAAATACTTGGAACATTTGGAATATCTTTTCAAAGTGGTGCATTGTTTTCATCTATGACAATATATGAAAACGTTGCGTTACCATTGGAAATGAAAACAGATTTAGCCAAAAAAGAAATCGCAAAACAGGTAAAAGAAAAGTTAGAATTGGTCGGACTTGCCGAATATGCCGATTTTTATCCATCGGAAATCAGTGGCGGTATGGTAAAGCGTGCTGCATTGGCACGTGCAATGATTACAAACCCACGCGTTTTGTTTTTTGATGAACCTGCGGCCGGTTTGGACCCCGTCAGGGCAAAGTCTTTGGATGATTTGATTTCACACATATCCAAAGAAACCAAGACAACAATAATTATGGTCACGCATGAATTAGATTCTATTATGACAATCGCGACAAATTCTGTGTATATTGATTCCGAAACACGAACAATAACTGGCACTGGGAATCCACGTCAATTATTACGAACAACCAAAAATCATCAAATTATTGATTTTTTAACACGTGAAAAAACACACATTGGGGGCAAGAAATGAAAACACCAAACAAACGGCTTATCGGCGGATTTTTAATATTCGGATTAATTTTAATATTTGGTTCAATATTGTTCTTTTTTGGGGGACGGTTAGAACGTAATTATGTAACATCTGTTTTATTTTTTGAAGGTTCGGTCAAAGGATTAAACATCGGTGCTGGGGTATATTTTCGTGGCGTTCCGGTTGGTCGTGTTGAAAAAATACAATTGATTCCAAATAATCAAGACAGGGTCGTTATTCCTGTATACGTTCGTATCAACCCACAAATGAGTTCCAATGGCAGAATGTCGCACTCACAAATGCAAGATTGGATTCGTGATTTGGTAACACATGGTTTAAAAGGCAAACTGCAAACCCAAAGTGTTTTAACGGGCCAAATGACAATTGAATTAGATTTTTATCCACAATATCCCGAACGTATGTTAGCAAAAAAATACGATATTGATGATCTGGAAATCCCGACTGTTCCGTCAATGTTGGATGAAATATCACAAAATTTGGAAAAAATTCCTCTTTCTGACATATCCGCAAACATTAATGGGCTGTTGAAGAATTTAAATGAAGACCTTCCTGCGTTATTACACCAATCAACAATGGCTATTAACAGTATAAATAAACTAGCAAATTCTATATCAGGTCCGGGTGCTACAACTGTATCTGATTTAAATAAAATGATAAGAAATGTCAGCGATGCCGCAAAATCTGTTTCCAGGTTAAGCGATTATTTGGAACGTCATCCAGAAGCAATGTTAAAAGGCAAAGGGGGATATTAATGAATAACACAAAAAATATATTTTTAATCTTGGTCACACTTTGTATTTCCGCGTGTTCTTTTGGCAGCACCAGTGAACCCGCACGTTTCTATACACTGACTACACCACACATTGACCAGGTTCGTGGTCCAACAAAATCAATTAATGTTGGTATTGAAAATGTTTCTGTTCCGCAATCTGTGGACCGTCCACAAATTATCGTTAAAGCAAAGGGGACAAACACGGTCACGGTATCTGAATTTGACCGTTGGATAGAAGGGTTAAATTCTGCCCTGCCCGTGGTTATATCAGAAAATATGAATATGTACGTAAAAAACATAAATGCCCGCCCGATACGCAATTCATCTGATGCATCAAATTCGAAATACCTTGTATCTGTTGATTTTGTAAAATTTGAAACCGAAACAGACGGTAAAACGACAATATCTGCATGGTGGACCGTTTCGGATAATCATGGCGACATTTTGGTCCAAAAAAAGACAACCCAATCCGCCGATACACCAGAAACAAAATCAGGCACACCCGATTATGATGCAACCGCCGCATTGTTTAGTAAACTGATTGCGAACATATCGTACAAAATCGCTGATGTAATTAGCGAAATGAAATAAAAAAAACGCCCGTTTGGGCGTTTTTAATTATTTATGCAAATCGTTATTGGCCAACTTTCCTTTCAATCCGACATTCACGTTTCTACGTTTTGCCATCAATCTTGCCTTTTCTGCTATTTGAAGCTTGCGATTAGCCAAAGCCAATTCAATGGTTTCTATACCGGCCCTGGATTTAATCTGGGAAATTTGTTCCATATTACCCGTTTCGTGATTAATAAAGAACACATTCAATTCCTTGTCTTTGCCATTACCGAAATCATAAACAAATGCGATATGGTCATCATCAATTTGAATTATATTTTCTTTGTCGGTGTCGGCATGATTCAACAATCCGGCATGAAATGCACCGATGTCTTTTTTGCCCGGTTTACGATACAAAATTTCAGATGACTCTTTAATCAAATCTACAAAAACACCTGTCTCGGCATCAACCTGTTTTTTCGCGGCACGTTTTGCGGCGTTTTCGGCAAGTTGTGCTTTGAACTTTTCTTCCTCATCTGCTTTTGCTTTGGCTTTTTGTGCTGCCACGATTTTTTTGTTTTCCGCTATATTTTGTAATTCTTTAACCCCCTTTACTGCTGCTGTTATGGGTAAAAGAGCCACCTTTACAATCAGACCTTCTAATGCAAGGGGACCCAAATCAAAATCTCTAACAACATTTATACTTTCTTCAAAATTTTTTAACCTTCTTAATCTTTGCCGTGCCTTCCAAACCTTGTTTTCCATTTTTTCATTGTGTGCGATCAACTTATCAAGTTTTTTGCTTATCTCAATTATCCGTTTTTGTATATCTTTGGAATTTGGAAAATCTTTTTTTAAATCTTCACTCATTTCTTTTTGAAAAAATTTTTCAAAATCTGTTTCATTACCCACAACATATATACCATCCTTAACCATGTTTTTAAATCCAAGATCCATCTTGCTCAAAAACGTAACAAAACGTTTTGTGGTTTCTGGGGACTTACCACCATTTTGTTCAAAAAACGTTTTTAACTCACCAATTTCTTTGCTTAACACCCCATATTCTTTGTCACTTATAAAACTTTTGCTGAAACGATGTGACTTCACCGCTTTATCCAATGCAATGATACCGTGTGCAATTAATGTCATTTTGTAATCCTTTTGTTGTATGTTTTGCCTACATATCTCTTGGTGAAAAGTATACCACAAAGGAACGTTTAAATCAAACTATTTAACATGTCATTACTTGTAAAAAAAACGCCCGAACGGGCGTTTTTTAACCAACCAACTTTTTCCACAAACTCTGCTTTTTGCCCTTTTGATTTTTCTTACGCGGGCGACGTGGAGCGTTCATTGTGGTCTTTTTAGCCTCGACATGTTGGGCGTTTTTCTTTTTCGCATCAGTCGAAGGTTCGTGTGCCATCAACAATTCATCGGTTTTATTTTGTTCGGGTGCAACACGTTGAATTGAATATTGGTCAATATTCATCAAACTGTCATCACCAACAATCACGATTTCGGTTTCAAATTCACTTTCCATCGCGGTCAATTCTGCACGTTTATTGTTCAAAATATAAACCGCAATATCGGTCGGAACCGTCATAATTATTTTTTGGGCACTTTTCGCCAACAGTTTTTCCTGTAAATGACGGAACAAAATTATTGAAGCAGTTTGAATACTCGGCACAACGCCCGCTCCCATACAATGCGGACACGGAACATACGAAGATTCAATAAAACTGCTACGCAGACGTTGACGTGACAACATCAAAACACCAAACGCATTAATTTTTGCAACCTGGGTCCGTGCACGGTCGTGTTTCATAACCTCACGCATTTTCATTTCCAATTTGCGATTGTTGCGTTCTTCTTCCATATCAATAAAGTCAATAGCAACAATTCCCGCCAAATCACGCAAACGCAATTGTAATGCGATTTCTTCGGCTGCTTCTAAATTGGTATTCAGTGCGGTTTGTTCAATGTCTTTTTCTTTGATGGCACGTGAAGAGTTAACATCAATTGTAACCATCGCCTCGGTCTGGTTAATAACCAACGACCCCCCAGATGGCAATTGGACATACGGGCCATGCAAACCTTCCAGTTGTTTTTCGACCCCGGCCTTGACCATCAATGGCACAGCAGCATCTTTATACAAAACCAATTGTTTGCGTGGTGCCTTGCCATACATCTGTTGGAAATATGTTTTGGCTGCATCGTATGCTTCTTCACCCTGGATAGTTAAAACGTCTTCTTTGGATGACAAAAAGTCACGCACAACACGCCGCAACAAAGAATCTTCGGTATGAATTGTTACCGGTGCAACAGATTCCAATGTTGTTTTGCGAATTTCGTTCCATAAATTCACCAAATAATCGTAATCCGCGGAAATATCTTGTGCTGTGGCTTCCAATGCGGCCGTCCGCAATACCACGGTCATACCTTTTGGTATCTTTAAAGTATGCAAAATTTCACGCAATCTTGCACGTTCAGCCTTGTCAGAAATCTTTTTAGAAATACCATAGCTGTTACGTTTTCTGGAATTTGGCATCAAAACAGCGAAACGCCCCGCCAACGACAGGTAAGTCGTCATCGAGGCACCTTTTTGGCCACGTTCTTCTTTGACACCTTGGACCAACAAAATTTGCTTTGGTTTTATAACATCCTGAATTTTGAATTCACGTGCACGCTTGGTAAATTCTTTGTTGTCTTCACCTGCACTGCGATCATCGTATTCAGCGACCTCGTCTTCTTCATCATTTGGATCATCATCATCATCAACGATGTTTGCATGAGCCAATTCTAATAATTTTTTCTTTTGTTCGGCCGTAACCTGATAATAGTCTGGATGAATTTCTGAAAACGGCAAGAATCCATTTTTACCGGTTCCATAATCAACAAAAGCAGCCTGTAACGACGCTTCAACCCGGATAACCTTGGCCAGATAAATATTACCTTTTATCTGAGGTTTCGTAGTTGTTTCAACGTCAAAATCAGAAACGCGATTTGTCGCAGAATCAACAACAACTACACGTGTTTCTTCCGGGTGGACTGCATCCACATATATTTTTTTTGACATAGAATAATCCTTTTGTGTTGGGTGCAAAATTCCAGGCAATAACCCGTCCCCGTGGGGCGTCCAAGCCCATGCCAAGGGATAACGCAACGATACCCATAATCTTGGTAATTGAAATATGGGGGATTTTACTCTTCGCCTCGGCCAACCAACGCTTCATACGAACACGCAGCCAACGCTCATAAACAAAGAACATACCGCCAACGCCAATCAACGGCAAAACATAGTAAATAATTCTGTATGCCAACAAGGCCCCAAAAATGCTTGCTTTGTCAGCATCCGCAGGCAACGCCAGCAAGAAAATGCTTTCAAAAACCCCGATACCACCAGGAACCTGACTGAACACCCCTGTTGTTTGTGCAACCACGAACAAACCGATATACGTTCCAAAAGGTATTTTAACAAATGGGATCAAACAGAAATACAATACCAACCCCGCTAAAACACTGTCCGTTATGCCCAACAAAGTCTGATAGAAAGCCATTTTGGTACTTGGAACTTCGAATTGTAATTGACCTATCTTTACACTTTTGTTTCTGAACACGACTGTGATTGGTTCTGTTAATTTATGCTTATTTCCATCAAACATATCACTTGGCACAAGAAAATAACCGATAACCGCGATTGCGGCATATCCAAGAAAGAAAGTAAATCCAGAAAACATTAACATTTCTACAATATCAGAACCCGGCACGCGCCAACGCGTATATAAACGATACCTGATTGCGCCACCACTGACCACTGCATGGCCGGCATTATTAGATATCGCAAAACCCAACATCCCAGCCAACATCCATTTCCACCACGCAACTTTACCACCGGCACCAACATACTTTAATGCCAGATAATCATACAGAGCCAACGTAACATACCCGGCCACACAAGCCGCCGCAGCCGCGACCAAATTCACGAACGGGATATCCAACAACGCCCGCATAATGTCGCCAAAAGAATAGTGTCGCAATTGCCACCAGAGCATCCCCGCCGCCAAGCAAAAGAATAAAATCCCAGAATACCCAATGAGTTTTTTTAACGTTTTTTTCGCAGCTGTTGACATAATAAACCTTTTTCGGAAACTCAGAATAGCACCATGTTATTTAAAAATCAAATTATATTATTGTTTGGTCTTTTGTTCTGGTTCGGTCGCGACAGATTTAGTTTTTGATTGCTCACCACCGGCCCTGGACGTGGTCCCCGACCTTTTTGCATGATACCGTTGGGACCCACCATCATTAAAATTCAAACTGCCTGAATTTGCGTTATCCAAACCGCTGTTCAACGGAACAAAACAGATGTCAGTAGCGTTGTTGCCATATTTAAAGTTAAGATGGTGCATAAAGTTGGTTGCTTCACTTTGTGCGAACAAATGGAACCAATTATCACCAACATGCAACTTGGTCATATTATCGCCATTCAAATTGCATAAATTGTAACAAGTATTACCATAACTCGCCTGATTCGGCAAATACGCACAGCGTTTGCATGAAACCTTTGGCGAATTAGAACCATCAACAAAAGTCTCAAAACCGGTGAAATATTGATTCAACACCCCCGGACATTCGGTCAACAAGCCCGTTCCTGTAAACATTTGAAATGTTGGGTTTGTTGCATTGGCATTCGGTGTAATGCCACCAAAAAACGTTGACGGTATATAATATGTTGATGTTCCACCCACCGCATTTTTACCTAAATTGGTGCAACCATAGAACGTTTGATAAAAGGTATACGATGCAACTGCAACAGAATCACTCGTCCCAACGAATGTATCTGGCAAATCACCGTACAATTTCGAACAACCATAGAAAGTCCTATAAAATACATATTGATTCACCGTGGTCCCGGACAATCCACCGAACAAGTCTGGCAAAGTTCCTCTCCAATTGCTACACCCCTCAAAGGTTTGATGGAACATACCTGTGGATGGGGTTTTACCATTAAACCGACTAAACAGGTTCGCAGGCACTGGGTTACTAATATCGTCATCCGAACCCAAAGCAGTACACCCCATAAATGTTCCTCGAAACAAATACGTTGACGGTGTTGTCCCAATATAACTAAATAAGTTTGATGGAATCGATTTTAATCCGGTCCCCGCAAAAGTTTCACGAAACATATAAGTCGAAGGAGCACCTGTAAAACTTTGGAACAATGTCCCCGGAACACTCTCTAACCCCGAACAGTTTTTGAACGTTGAGTAAAACATATAACTACTTGGGGTTGTAGATAATCCATT
>CACYQE010000044.1 GCA_902776515.1 uncultured Pseudomonadota bacterium | reverse complement strand
AGGCGAAAAAATGAAAATTAAGAAAGGCGACGAAGTCGTAGTTATTTCGGGAAAATACAAAGGCGTCAAAGGTCAAGTTTTAGAAGCAAGACCAAGTGAATCGCGTGTCGTTGTTGCCGGTGTTAACCGTCATAAATGGCATGTTAAACCAACCCAGGAACAGGCGGGTCATATCGTTGATCGTGAAGCCCCAATACATGTTTCTAATGTTGCCTTGGTGGACCCAAAAACAAAAAAAGCGACACGTGTCGGATATAAAGTAGAGCAGGGTAAGAAAGTCCGTGTTTCTAAAAAATCTGGTGTCGAATTATAAAAAAACGTCCCGCTGTTACGGGAAATAAAAGGATAAAAGATGCAAAGCAGATTGCGTGAAATTTATGAAAAAGAGATTGTACCTGAATTGGTAAAAGAGTTCGGTTACAAAAATGCTTTGGCGGTGCCAAAGTTGTCCAAAATCGTGTTGAATATGGGTGTCGGTGAAGCTGTATCTGATAAAAAGAAATTGGATGCTGCGGTTGAAGATTTAACAGCAATTGCCGCCCAGAAAGCAATTATTACACATGCAAAAAAGTCTATTGCAACGTATCGTTTGCGTGAAGGTCAAGCGATTGGTACCAAGGTTACATTGCGTGGCAAACGTATGTATGACTTTTTGGATAAATTAATAACTGTTGCGTTGCCGCGTGTCAAAGACTTTCGTGGTTTATCAAAATCTAAATTTGATGGTCGTGGTAATTATGCCTTTGGTATCAAAGAACATTTGATATTCCCGGAAATTTCAATTGATAAAATTGATTCTATCCGTGGTATGGATATCGTTATTGTTACAACAGCAAAAACAGATGATGAAGCACGTGCATTGCTGAGCAAAATCGGCTTGCCGTTGGTTTTGAAATAATAAAAGGTATAAAATATGGCAAAAAAAGCATTAATACTTAAAAACGAAAGACGTGCAAAAGAAGTTGCAAAATATAAGGGTAAGCGTGCCGCATTGAAAGAAAAGATGTCTCGCAATGCAACCCCAGAAGAACGTATGGATGCAATGAAGAAAATGGCAAAATTGCCACGTAATGCGAATCCAACACGTTTGCACAATCGTTGCTCTATCACTGGTCGTGCACGTGGTTTTTCGCGTTTCTTTGGTTTGTGTCGTCAACAGGTAAGAACCCAGGCATCTGAAGGTAAGTTGCCAGGTGTTCGTAAATCCAGTTGGTAAAATAAAAAAACAACGCCAGCTGTGGACAATGCAGTTGGTGAAACGAGTGATGTGGTTTTTCCACATTTAACAAGGAGTAAAAGATGTCATTATCACACCCAGTTGGAGATATGGTAACTCGTATTCGCAATGGTCAGAATGCGGGTAAAGAATTTATCTCGGTTCCAAATAGTAAATTGCGTGCAGCGATTTTGTCTGTATTGAAAGAAGAAGGCTTTATCGAAGATTTTCGCAAAGAAGAAATTGATGAACACCGTTCTAATTTGATTGTCAAATTGAAGTATGTTGGTGGCAATGGTGCAATTCAAGATATCAGCGTTGTTTCTAAACCTGGTCGTCGTGTTTATTCCGGCTGTGCCAAAATGCCAAGGGTTTTAAATGGTTTGGGCGTTGCGATTGTTTCCACGCCTCATGGTGTTATGACAGATCACAAAGCACGTTTGATGAATGTCGGCGGCGAAGTGTTGTGCAAAGTTATCTAATAGAAATAAGGATGTAATTATGTCTCGTGCAGGAAAATATCCAGTTAAATTAAGCGATGGCGTGACAGTGTCCGTCGTTGGCGAAGAATTGGTTGTCAAAGGCCCAAAGGGTGAATTGAAAGTTTCGTTGGATACAAGAAATTCTTCTTTGGTTGATGTCAAAATAGAAGATGGTCATGTATCCGTTACACCGAAAGATGCCGAAGATAAGGCTTCACGTGCAATGTGGGGAACAATGACACGCAACATTCGTAATGCTGTCGAAGGTGTTACACATGGTTTTTCTAAACCTATGTATATGAAAGGTGTTGGTTACAAGGCATCTGTTGCGGGTAACAAATTGACATTGGTTGTGGGCTTTTCACATGATGTCGTTATGGAAATACCGGCTGGCTTGAGTGTTACAATGGGTGAAACACCAACAGAATTTACCGTAAGTGGTATCGATAAATGTTTGGTCGGTTTGTTCGCTGATAAAATTCACAAGATTCGCAAAGCTGATCCGTACAAGGGTAAAGGTATCTTCTATAAGGGTGAAAATATCCGCCGCAAAGAAGGTAAAAAGAAATAATCAATAGTCTCCGCTGTTACGGGGATTGGAAAAAAGGAAAAAAAATGTTAAAACATTTATCTACAAAAGAAAGACGCACACTGGCAACACGTGTTGCGTTAAAGAGCGTAAACCTTGATAAAATTCGTTTGTCGGTTTTCCGTTCTGGACGGCATATCGAAATCCAGGCTATTGACGATGAACGTGGACACACAATTTGTGCGGCTTCGTCCAAAGAAAAAGGCTTCAAGGGCAAAGGTTGGAATATTGCAGGGGCTGAATTAGTTGGCAAGGCATTCGCAGAACGTGCGATAAAAGCAAAAATTGCTGACAATTGCTATTTTGATCGTGGTGGCTATCGTTATCATGGTCGTGTAAAAGCATTGTGCGAAGCGATTCGTGCAGGTGGCGTTAGAATTTAATCATATAATTACGGAGTTATATAATGGCACGTTTTGATGATAAAAAATTACAGACAGATAATTTGGTAGATAAACTTGTTTCTGTCAATCGTGTTTCTAAGACCGTTAAAGGCGGTAAGAATATGTCTTTCTCGGCTTTGGTCGTTGTTGGCGACAAAGCGGGTAAGGTTGGTTTTGGTAAAGGTAAAGCCTTGGAAGTTCAAGCAGCTGTGCAGAAAGCAACCAAAGCAGCCAAGGCAAAAATGATACGCGTTCCTTTGAAAGAAGGTCGCACGTTGCATCACGATATTTCTGCAAAGTATGGTGCAAGTAAATTGGTTTTACGCAGTGCGGTTCCTGGTACTGGTATCATCGCAGGTGGTGCGTTGCGTGCAGTGTTTGATTGCTTGGGCGTTCAAGATATCGTTGTTAAATCCCAGGGTGCAAACAATCCAAACAATATGATTCGTGCAGCGTTTTTGGCTTTTGCAAAAATGAATTCACCAAAGACTGTTGCGGCACGTCGTGGTAAAACTGTTGCGGAAATCGTTGCTGGTCGTGATGGCAAGAAACTTGAAGAAGCAGCATCGGAAGACAAATAATTAAAAGGTGATTGTTATGGCAAAAAAAATAATTGTAAAACAAATCAAAAGCGTTATCGGTCGTCCGGAAACACAACGCCGTACATTGGCGGCTTTGGGCTTGGGTCGTATTGGTAAATCGGCCGAATTAGATGACAATGCTTCGATTCGTGGCATGGTTGCAAAAGTTTCACACTTAGTAGAAGTTGTTGAAAAATAAAATTTATTAAACCGAGTATGCGGACACTTGTCCGCATGCGAAACAGAACTATATAGAGTTCACAGGAGAAAAAAATGAAATTAAATGCTTTGATGGATAATTTTGGTGCACGTCGTGATGTTAAGCGTGTTGGTCGTGGTATGGCATCGGGTTATGGTAAGACATCTGGTCGTGGTAACAAGGGTCAGAAAGCACGTGCTGGTTCACGTAAACAGGCTACTTTCCAAGGTGGTCAGATGCCTATTTTGCGTCGCTTTCCAAAATATGGTTTTACAAATCCATTTGCAAAAGATTATGTAACAATCAATTTGGGTGATATTGAAAAATTCATTAAATCTGGCAAAATTGATGCCAAAAAGGAAATAACAATCGATTCGTTGTTGAATGCAAAAATTATCAATCGCCGTTTGTCTGGGTTGAAAGTTTTGGCCAAGGGCGAAATAAAATCTGCTGTCAAAGTTATTGCTGATAAGTGGTCCAAGGCGGCCGAAGAAGCCATTGTCAAAGCCGGTGGTTCTATCAAGGCAAAATAATTTTTGGGTTTAATGTACAGAGAGATTAACGCATGAAATTCGTATCAAAATTTTTCAAGAATCTTACAGACTTGCAGAAACGTATTTTGTTTACGTTGGGTGCGTTGATTGTTTACCGTATTGGCTCGTTCATACCATTGCCGGGTGTTAATGCATCGGCTGTGTTGCACTTGTTCAGTGGTGAAGGCAGTGGTATGATGGGCATGTTTGATATGTTCACCGGCGGTTCGTTGTCGCGTATGTCAGTGTTGGCATTAAACATTTTCCCATACATTTCGGCATCTATCGTGTTGCAATTGTTGACCGCAACCAGTAAATCACTTAATGATTTGCGTAAAGAGGGTGAATCGGGTCGTATAAAAATCAACCAATATACACGTTATTTGGCGGTTGTTTTGGCGGTTGTTCAGGGTTGGGCCGTTGTTCGTGGTTTGGAATCGATGGCACCTGTTAATGGTATTCGTGCGGTTGTGAATCCTGGATTTTCATTTGAATTGTCTGCAATAATCGCGTTGGTTGGTGGAACTGTTTTTGTTATGTGGTTGGCGGAACAGATTACGGCACGTGGCATAGGCCAGGGTGCATCGTTATTGATTTTCGCTGGTATTATTGCCCAGGTTCCTGGCGGTATCGCAAAATTGGTTTCTTTGGGGTCGGTTGGTCAAATGTCACCGGCAATGATTGCATTGGTTGTGGGCTTTGTCGTTGGTATTGTCGCATTGATTGCATTCTTTGAACAGGCACAACGCCGTGTCCAAATTTTGTATCCGCGTCAGGTTATGGCGAACGGTGTTATGAATACAAACGCTTCTTATTTACCGTTAAAGGTTAATATGTCTGGTGTTATGGGGCCTGTATTTGCATCAAGTATTATGATGTTGCCGGCATTTGTTCAGCGATTCGTTCAGAGTGAAAATCTGATTGTGCAAAATATCATGGGCTTTTTCACATACGGTGCGTGGTCATATATCATTTTATACACGTTGTTGATTGCGTTCTTTGCATATTTTCAAACGGCTGTTGTTTTCAATTCCGAAGAAACAGGTAACAATCTGCGTAATGCGGGTGGTTACATTCCGGGTGTTCGTCCGGGTGAACAGACGGTGCACTTTTTGGATTCGGTGGTTTCACGGATAACAGCAATTGGTGTTTTGTATTTGGTTGTGGTTTGTGTTGTGCCAATCATACTGAATACACATTTTGGTTTACCGTTGGTAATTGGTGGAACCAGTGTTTTAATCGTTGCGGGTGTTGTATTGGATACAATGAACCAGGTTCAATCTTATCTGGTTGCAAAACAATACAGTGGTGTTATGGCCAACGCCGCAAAGAAAGGACGTTTCCGTGGCTAAGTAATTAGTTACAGGGAAACAGGGTTTGACTTTTGCGATAATTTATATAGAATTATGTGGCAAAAGTAACGTCTTGGGTGTTCGGATTTTTTTCGGGAACCTGGGGCGGTAATTGTGACAGGACAGGGTGTCGGGGTCACAGAATAAATAAAAAGGAAAAAGAAAAATGGCTCGTATAGCAGGTGTTAACATTCCGACAGAAAAACGTATTGAAATCGCACTGCGTTATATTCATGGTATTGGTCCGGCAAAATCTGCCCAGATTTGTCGTGATTTGAAACTGAAAGACGGTTTGCGTGCAAAAGATTTGACTGACGAGGATGTTGTTAGAATTTCGAAATATATCGAAGAAAACTTCAAGGTCGAAGGTGACGTTCGCCGTGAAGTTGCAATGAACATCAAACGTTTACAAGATTTGAAAACTTACCGTGGTATTCGTCATCGTAATCGTTTGCCGGTTCGTGGTCAACGGACTCAAACAAATGCCAGAACTCGTAAGGGCAAACGTGTTGTTGTCGCGGGCTCGGCGGTCAAGGGTAAATAATTAACATTGGGTAGAGATTAACACGATAGTTAATTGAAGACATCTAAGAGGAAAAAAAATGGCAGTTACAAAATCTAAAAAGAAAGTTGTAAAAAAAGTATCACATGGCATCGCACATGTTGTCGCAACAAATAATAATACACGTATTACAATCACAGACCAGTCTGGTGCTGTTTTGGCATGGGCAACCGCTGGGGCAAACAATTTTAAGGGTGCAAAGAAATCTACACCGTATGCGGCGACAGTTGTTGCAGATTCAGTAGGCAAGAAAGTTGCAGAAATGGGAATGAAGACAGTTGACGTTTTGATGCGTGGTATCGGTCAGGGACGTGAAGCAGCTGTTCGTGGTTTGGCTAATGCGGGTTTGATTGTTCAAAGCATTACCGATACAACACGTATTCCACACAATGGATGCCGTCCAAAGAAAGTGCGTCGTGTTTAATAAAAACACCGTCCAATTCGGACGGTGTTTTTTTGTGGCTTGTGGTTAGTGAGTCGTCATCCCGATGAAAATCGGGATCTCGTCAGACTTTGTTACGGATTAGTCTCAGGCGGTAATGCAGAGATACCGGCCGAAATCACCCACAAAAATTTTCAATTTTTGCGGAGCCCGATACGCTGGTATGACGAAGAAGAAAAGTGG
>CACYQE010000043.1 GCA_902776515.1 uncultured Pseudomonadota bacterium | reverse complement strand
ATCCATCGTTGCATGGATAAAATACTTTCTGTAACAGTGCGTGCATTGCGTTTCCTGTCTCGACCGCTATACTTGCACGATTTTCATTATTAATCAAAGACAACAATTTATTCGTCATAATTAGAAATCCTTATTATGTTATTTGAAACGCTAATGCTTTCATCGTTTGAAAGTGTTTGCCACAACATATTATGCCACGAAAGTTCGGGTGCCTTGGTATACGGACTAAACCCATAAATATAAAGTTCATCACGTGCCCGTGTCATGGCAACGTATAATAATCTAAAACTTTCTTCTATGTCTTTATCTTGTTGATACGAAACAATTTCTTTGAATTCGTTGCTAAAACCGTTTGATTTGTTTGCAGTCCAAATCCACAGTGGAAAGTTCGCATTTTCTGATTTAAGATTATAAATGTTTTCCGATTTGGGCATAGATACAGTATCGATTAAAAACACAACTGGGGATTGCAAACCTTTGCTGCCGTGAACAGTAACTATACGAACGCCCTCGCCCGAATCCATATCGCGTTTCACTTCACTGGCACCCGTGATAAACCATTTAAGGAAATGTTTTAATGTTCCTGGTTGTGTTCTTTCATAAGCCAAGCACATTGTCATAAATTCTTCTAATGGTTCTATTATCTGTGTTCCAAGGGCGGCCACCATTTTTTCACGGACCTTGTGTGTGTTCAACAAGTATGTAAAGAATTTATACGGCCCAGAAACAGAATACATTTGAATTATATCCTGTAAAACGGTGTAAATATCGGGTCGCTCTGATTTAACGAAATCTATCAACGGTACTTGTTCGGAATCCTTGTTTCCTTGCTTTCTGTGGTTGTTTTCACGGTTTCTAACCTCGCAAATTGCATAGACATCTGCATCGGTTAATGCAAACATAGGGCTTTTGAGCACGCACCCCAAACTGTAACTGTCTGATTGATTTATACAAAAACGCAACAGATTCATAAAATCTTTGATAACCGGAAAATTAGGTAAAACCACTCTGTCACTGCCTGCAACCGCAATACCACGGCGTTTTAATTCGTTCGACATCAATACAGCAAAGGGTTGTCGTTGTTGTACCAAAACCATAATGTCTTTTGCACTGCGGCCCTTGTTTTTTATCAAATCTTCTATTTGGTTTGCAATTGTAGATATGTAAGTTTTTTTATCGTTCTGGGAATCTTCGCTTTTCGCCGAAACCAAACCATGAATTTCGACCAAACCCCGTTGGCCAACCCGAAAGCATTTGTGCGGATTGTTCAAAAAACCAACCTTTTTTGCGATGATTTCATTACCAAAAAATTTATCCACTGTTTGTAATATAGGTTCAACAGATCTAAAACTCTGTGTGAGCGGGATTTCGCGAATTTGTCGTGCATTGTTTTTTATAAAGCTGGCTATCTGTTCGCGACTTGATGCAAAAGCTTTTGGGTCGGCACCTTGGAAACCATAGATAGACTGTTTTGTGTCGCCAACAACAAACAACGAACGCGGTGTGTCGGTTTTATCGCCTTCGGCAAAAAAATCCCCCGCCAATAATCGCAACAAAGACCACTGTAAAGGGCCGGTATCTTGGGCTTCGTCCACCAATATATGCGACAAAGACAAATCTAACTGTGACAAAACCCACCCCATTGTTTCCGGATTAGAAAACAGTTTGTGGGTATACAAAATTAAATCTTCAAAATCTAAAACATTATTTGACTGTTTTAGCGATTGATATGTCTTTGCAAATGCTGCAGATAAATCAAATAAAGCAATCGTGTCATCAAAAATACTTTGATTAACCAATTGTTGATTCTTTTCAAAAACTCTTTCTTGCTCTCGGGCCAGAAAATCACGTTTTGCCAGGTTCTTTATAGGCGTTCCTTCCTTGGTTAAATACGCAGTTTTATATTTTTCAAAATCAATCGTATTTTCAATATATTGTTTTGTTAAGTTAACAATATTTTGTAATGTTTTCCCGGCTTTTTTATCGCTTTCTATGCAATTTATTATATTTTCAAGTTCTTTCACCGAAAAAGACGTATTTTTGTGACCGTTGATATTTAATATTTTTGTAATATTTTCAACAAAGTATTTGCGATATTTAACAAAATCATTTGCCAAAAAGAAGTTTTTATATTGGTTTCCGATATATCGCAACAAATCATCTATTCTGTATTCGGAAACAACATTGACTATTCGATTAAAAGCCCCCAAAGTTTTCGGGTCATTTTCGGGATTGTTTATCAATTTTTCTAATGCTTCGTGCAACAGAACGCGTTGAGATGCATCTGATACCAAAGACCACACTGGCGATATACCCGCCTCGGTTGGGAAACGGTGTAAAATTTCTTCACAAAAACCGTGAATAGTTTTTATTTTTAATATCTCTGGCGAATCAATATATTTAAAAAATATTTTGCGAGCATTAACGATGTCTTCATCTGTTGGTGTTTTATTTACAGAAACACCCTGTAACAAATCCCGTAAAACATCGTCATCTGCCAACGCCCAATTTCGCAACGCCGCCAAAATACGATTTCTCATTTCGCCGGCCGCAGCATTTGTATATGTAAGACATAAAATTCCCGATGATTCCGCATCACGGGTACGAAAAAGAATACGCAAAAGCCGTTGAACCAAAACGCTGGTCTTGCCAGTTCCGGCATTTGCCTGAACCCAAATGTTTTCTGATGGGTTTGCGGCAATTTCTTGTTCTGGGGATAAAGGTTCTTTTTTTATCATTTATGTCCTTGCTTTATTTTTTCAATTCTAGTATAAAGTTCACAGGACTGCAAGGATATATGATACTTGTTTTATAATGGCGTATGGGGGGCGAACAAAAATGGAATTTAACGCGTTATTTCTTTATATTGGTCTGGGGCTTGGTGGGTTATTGGTGATTGTTTTAACCTGTCTGTTTTTCATATCCAGACGTTCCCAGAAAGTTATGCGTGCATTACTTGGTATTATGACCGAACCAGAACGTGCAAAAGTCCAAGATGCATCCCGTGTGTTACAAACAATTATGGCCGATGAAATTGCAAAAATAACCGCTTGTTTTCAGGTAATACACGACAATCTTAAATCACAGATAGCAACAGCTAACGAGTTGAAAAAAGAGCTAAGCGTTCGTAATGAAGAATTGGTTAAAATTGCTGATTCTGCAACACAACGTATTGCCCAAATGTCTAACCGCATTGACAACACTGTTAATGGTTTAAATTCTATAGTTAATTCAGATTCATGGCAAAATGCTCAGTCCGCAACCGATAAATTTGCAACAACCGTTGACAACGTTATGAAACAAGTTACTGAAACTACAACAGATTCAACAAACAAGATTGCACAATTAGAACAAGCCATCGAACAGTGGAACACAAACAGCAAGGTATTATCAGAAGAATTGAAAGATGCGTTTGATACAAATTCAGAACAATTCAAAAAAATAACTTCTGAATCCCAAGAAATGCGTGACAGTATCACAGAACTTGGCAAAACAACGCTTGATGGTTTCACAAATCTTAAAAACGTATCTGGCGAATATGAAAACGTCATGAATACAAACGACAAATTATTAAGCAGCTATTTAACGAAATTGGATACGTTTGGTAAACAAAGCAAAAAACAATTAACTTCTCAGATGAATACATTAACCACAACGGCAAATGTTGTTGGTGGCCAGGTATTATTAGCGGAATCTTCTGTTGAAAAACAAATCAAAAAATTAACCGAAGCGGTGAAAACAGTTATGGCATCGGCCACAGAAACGGAAAGCTCTGTACGCAGTATATCAAACGAATTGTCTGGCCTGACCAATCATTTTGATAATGAAATAAAAGATTTTGCCACGGATGTTGTTTCCGAACTTAAAACTGTTTCTGGTGTTGCAAACACCACATTAAATGATACCAAGGCCGCGGCGACCGTATTTTCGGATTCTGTCAAAGCCATGGCCACAGGCGTTCGAAAAACATTGATAGAAATGAATACGGCACACACGCAATTATCCGAACAGTCACAAGAACTTATCAAAATGTCGACTGAAACCACCACCCAATTAAAACCATTATCAGAATTGATAGAACGTTATTATTCCGCCCTGCCCGATTTAGCACAAACATCTGGTGAAGCCGGTCAAAACCTTGAAAAAATTGTTGGACAATTAGATAGTCGCATAAAAGAAATCAAGGAAACGGTTGAAAATTCCACAACTTCGTTGGTTGATTCTGCGGCTCACTTGGATAACCTTGCCGGCCAATCGCGTCAACAAATGATTGATTTGATGGCCGATTACGCCAAGGCTGTCGACACAATGCAAACATTAAACAAACAAATGATGGTTGCACGGGCCACCGCACCAATGGATGCGATAAACGCGACCAAAACCGAAGGTTTTGCACGTATTAGCAGTCGCGACTTTTTGACACAAAGCGAACGAGATTTTGATAAAATGTATGAACAAGCATTGGATTTAACGCGTACAATGGGGGCCGAAATTCCTGATATAGTATGGAAAAAATATCATGACGGCGACAAAACCATTTTTGCAAAGTGGATGGCAAAAATGTTGAAAGCTGCAAACAAAAAGCAGGTACGTGATTTAATCAAATCTGATTCTGTTTTCCGTTCCCAGGCAACACAATTCGTTCGCAGTTTTGATAAAATACTGGCCGTGGCAAAGCAAACAGATGCCCCCGATAAATTGACGGCGGGTTTAATAAAAACGGACTTGGGACAAATATACAACGCAATATCCGCCCAGATGTCATAAAAAACAAAAAAATTTCACAGGATGATTATATGAGAAATTGTGTTTTTATAAAATCTAGCGGAAACCTAGAGAGTAAAACGCCTGGCGGCGTTATAGGGGTTGACAGATACCAAATTTTCTCGATTGCATTCTGTTTTGCTGTATTTTCTATATTTTGTTTTTCAGCCACAGCAAGTGACAAATGTTCGCCCAGCGTTGCCAACGCCCCCGATAGCGTTGCATCCGCAAGATTTGATGAAAACGGTAATTGCGTTGTTAAAAAATGCAACAAAAATTTCGTGTTAATAAACGGCTTTTGTCGCCCAGAAGAAGAACTTTCAAAGGCAAACGCCTGTAATGAATCCGGCGGCAACATGGAGTATTTAGAGCCATCTCTTTCTAATCCACTAGATTCTTCTTTTGGAATAATTAAGTTAACGTGTTTTTGTCCAGATGAAAAATTTAACGATGGTGATAAATGCATTTTATATAATAAAAATGATTGCACAACAAAACATATACATGAACACATAACAAGGAATAATCTACAATCTGTAAAAAAGTGTGTCGAAAAAGATAAAAGTGTTATGAAGCAAATAACAGGCACAGAAGTAATATCGACCGCATTAAAGACACAACAGTATGAAATGTTGGATTTTTTGTTGGATAACGGGCTTGATTTGAAAACCGGGGTGGTTAGTGGCGGGTATTTTCCCGAGATTTCTTCTTCAGGGCCAAACGAAAACAAAGAAGAACATATAACAGATTTAAATAGAAATTTTGAGTTAATAAAACATCTTGTTGCGAATAATCGTATAAATTTAAACGACTTAGAAAAACCTTTTATAAAAGATAACGTTTCGGTCCAACGGTTGTTCGCATCTCGTGACGAAAATGTAAAGATTGCTTGTGATACATTGTCTTTTTTGTTAGATAAAACAAAGCCAAATATTATTGATAATATTGATATTCTTGGTGAAATTATGCGTTGCAAAACCATAGAATATGAACATTCTGGTTTTCCATTTGAATATTTCAAATGTGCAAGATCCCAAGGGTTAAAATTTATGTTAAAAGATGGAAATAATCCACTTGAATATTTATGTACTTCGGATAATATTGGCCCCCAGGAATATAGTTGGTTTATAACCGAAATAAAGCGAGATTTGCCAAACGTAGATTTTACAAATGCTTTGAAAATATTTTGTGGTAATGATTATCGTTATGGAAGCCCGCCCAGACCTTTGTATGAAGACCAAGATATTATAAGAGTATTTTTGAATGCCGGGGCCAAAATAAATGATGATATTATAGAAGCAGCAAAACATTTTCAAAAATCCATCAACCAAAACTATGGTCACTGCCATGATCATCCTGATGAATGGTGTAGTTATAAACTTGATGCAGTGTGTTCCTATGTGCCAGAAAACAAAATCTGTCTTGAATACGAAAAAGAGAAAGCAAAAGAAAAAGTTAGAAAAAAGCGTGACATCGCCCACGGTCTGGTTTCCGGGGCATCAAGTGCGATGACCGGTATTGGGGGAATGGAAATGGCCCAAGCCATCAGTGAACAAAAATCTGATGCAGACGCAGAAGAAGAAATGGGGGCATATCTCACAACGTTCAAATGCGACTATGGCAAAAGCCAAAAATATGACTATTCGACCCAGGATATTATTTTACCGGGCGGCAACGAACTTATTCAATATTACACAGAATATAAAACATTGGCCGACCAATTAAAGGCCGATAAAACCGCACTTGGGTTAACACCCGGTATTGAATCCCAGGTTGTTTATGACAAAGCGGAAAGCGGTTTATATAAAA
>CACYQE010000042.1 GCA_902776515.1 uncultured Pseudomonadota bacterium | reverse complement strand
CGGTACTTGTACGGCTGATGCACCATGTGCAATGGTTAACAATCAATGGGTTCGTATTGCCCAGGTTGGTGACGAATAACAGTTTTGTTGTGTTTAATACCAACAGCCCCTGGGTGATCCCATCCGGGGGTGCTTTTTTTGTGGTTAGTGAATCGTCACCCCGGCTTCCTTTTACGTCACCCCGGCGTAGGCCGGGGTCTCGTCAGGCTCTGTCGCGGATTGTTCTCGGGCGGTTGCAACGGGATACCGGCTTTCGCCGGTATGACGAAGAAGAAGGGCCGGGGTCTCGTCAGACTTTGTCGCGGATTGTTCTCGGGCGGTTGCAACGGGATACCGGCTTTCGCCGGTATGACGAAGAAGGGCCGGTATGACGAAGAAGAAGGGCCGGTATGACGAAGAAGAAGGGCCGGTATGACGGTTCACTAACCACAAACCACTAATCACTAACTACTAAACACTAAACATTAAAATTATGCCGGTGCCGGCAATAACAATTGCCGCCAATGTCAATGGCCAAAAATATTTCTTAACAATTGTATTCGCACGTTCTTGGAATCGCCACAGTAAATAACCAACTATCGCAAAACGACCCGTTCTGAATACCGCCGACAATCCTAAAAACAAAAATGCCGGAAAACCCATAAAGCCCGCACATATCGCCATCAATTTATATGGAACCGGTGTCACCGCCGTCATAAAGATTATAAATACACCGTGGCGAACAAATAAACTTTGTGCCATTTCAAACTTTTCCATTGTCGCAAAGTTATTTATTAACCAAACCCCAACCGAATCAAACAGCCATAAACCAATGCAATATGCGATTATCCCACCAACAATTGAACCAAATGTTGCCGCCAAAACAATCGGAACAGCACGTTTCTTGTTCGCTATGATTGGTGGGGTCATAAAAACCTCTGGCGGGATAAATAAAAATATCGATTCGCACACGGTCAAAAAGAACACTATCCATGTGTACGTTTTACTTTCGGATTTGGATAATAAAAATTCAGAAAATTTCATCGATTTCCCCCAAAATTTTTATTGATTGTAATTAAATATCTTATACTTTACAATACAAATAAAAGTGCAGGAAAAGTTATGCAAAAAAGACCAATTAATTCAAATCGTAATGACCGTGTCGCCAGTAAAGTGCAAACGCTGGTTGCGGAAATTCTGCGTGACCATTATGCCGAAGATGCCTTGATTTCCGGGGTTTCATTGGTCGGGGCGGTGGCACATGGTGGTTTGCAATTTGTAAAATTGTTCTTTGTTACGCGAAACACTGATGTTAATGCGGTCCAAAAAAAGTTGGATTCCGAAACACGGGCGATTCGGTTCGAATTGGCACGCAGAATGAATCAAAAATATGTCCCGGAAATAAAATTTACATACGATGACACCATGGAACGTGCCGCACGTATTGATGAATTGTTGGATGGACTGATAACCGAAGGCTAGGGTCGTGAATCAAAAAAATATCAGAAATTTTTCTATTGTCGCACATATTGACCATGGCAAATCGACTTTGTCCGATCGTTTGATTGAAATTACCGGCGGTTTGGAATCCCGCGAAATGAAGGCCCAGGTTTTGGATTCTATGGACATCGAACGCGAACGTGGTATTACTATCAAGGCCCAAACAGTGCGTTTAAATTACAAGGCCAAGGATGGCCAAGTTTATCAACTGAATTTGATGGATACGCCCGGGCATGTCGATTTTTCTTACGAGGTTTCACGCAGTTTGGCCGCATGCGAGGGGGCTTTGATTTTGGTTGATGCAACCCAGGGTGTCCAGGCACAAACATTGGCAAATGCTTATTTGGCGTTGGATAACGATTTGGAAATGTTGCCGGTGCTAAACAAAATTGATTTGCCGTCCAGTGATGTCGAAGCCGCACGTCAACAAATTTCTGATGTTATCGGTTTGGATGCTGGAAATGCCCTCTGTGTGTCGGGTAAAACCGGGGCAGGTGTTCCAGAGTTGTTGGAAGAAATTGTGAAAAAATTACCCGCACCATCTGGTGATGAAAATGCACCAACGCGGGCTTTGTTGGTGGATTCTTGGTATGATTCTTATTTGGGCGTTGTGGTTTTGGTGCGTGTCGTTGATGGTAAATTGCGGCGTGGTCAAAAAATTAAATTCATCGCGACTGGGGCCGAATACACTGTCGAAAAAATCGGATACTTTACACCAAAAATGGTAAATGTTGATGAACTGAATACCGGTGAAATCGGATTTATTATTACGGGTATGAAAACAATTCACGATTGCAAGGTTGGTGATACTATTGCTGATGCACGTGCAAATGTCGAAATGTTGCCGGGATTCAAACCATCGGTACCGGTTGTGTTTTCTTCGTTCTTTCCAATGGTTGCCGATGATTATCCGACATTAAAAGAAAGTGCCGAGCGTTTGGCATTAAATGATGCATCGTTTGTGTTTGCAACGGAAAAATCTTCCGCATTGGGTTTTGGGTTACGTTGCGGATTTTTGGGATTGTTGCACATGGAAATCATCAGTGAACGTTTGGCACGCGAATTTAATTTAAGTTTGATAAACACTGTCCCCAGTGTGCTTTATAAAATTCATCTGCGAAATGGTGAGGTGATGGATTTGGAAAATCCTGCGGATATGCCGGATATTACAAAAATTGAATCTATCGAAGAACCATGGGTGCGTGCAACCATCATGATGCCTGATAAATATATGGGCGGGATTATGTCGCTGTGTTCGGAACGTCGCGGGGTCCAAGAAAATATATCTTATGTTGGGAATAGGGCGGTATTGGTTTATAAATTACCTTTGGCTGAAATAGTGTTTGATTTTTACGACAGGGTCAAATCCATTTCGTCCGGATATGCTTCATTTGATTACGTGGTCCAGGGATATTTGCCGTCTGATTTGGTAAAGGTTTCTATTTTAGTGAATGATGAAAATGTTGAACCTTTATCGTTTATGTGTCACAGGTCGGCGGCGGAAAAACGTGGTCGTCAAATTGTTGAAAAGTTGAAAGATTTAATTCCACGTCATCAATTTAAAATCCCGCTCCAGGCGGCGATTGGTGGAAAAATTATTGCACGTGAAACCATCGCTGCGTATCGCAAGGATGTTACCGCAAAATGTTATGGTGGCGATATTACACGCAAAAGAAAACTTTTGGAGAAGCAGAAAGAGGGAAAAAAGCGTATGCGGACATTCGGTAATGTCGAAATTCCGCAGTCCGCGTTTATTAACGCATTGAAGGTTTAATCCCAACAAAAGGTGGTACCAAAATGAAATTTTTTGATGAATTATCAAAATATAATATCGCGGTTAAAGAAGCCAAACATAAATATAAGTTGGCCGAAGCTACAATTACTGCAAACGGTTTTATGGATGACAAGGTTTGTATAGATTGGTCGCGTCAGGGTGTGTTTGAAGATTCAGGGATAACAACACGTGATTATGACGGGGTTTCGTATGTTGGTCCTAATCATTGCGAACATTTTTCTTTTGTTTATCCGTGCAAAAATACAAATTGCAAAATATGGACTATGAATAAACTTTATTTTGATTCTGAAAAAGAATTAGATGCGGCACGTGCGGCACGCAGAAAATTTATTTGGAACAGGTTGTTTAGGTGCGGTTCAAAATAGTTTTGAAAAGGATGTGATTTATTATGGCTCATCAGTTCTTTTTTAACCCGTATATTTTGGATAATTTGGTTGCACCAGCCAAGGGGTTTGATGTTGTCCAGGATATTTCTGAACCCCGGTTGCGGATGTATATTACAAATCGTGGCGTTAAAACTTTTTTTGTTCGTAAAAGAATCAAAGGTCGTGACAGACGCATTATCATTGGAAAGTATCCAGATATGGATATAGAAGAAGCACGTTTGAGTGTTGCGAATGTGTTGGAAGATGCTTCTAAAAAGGTTTCGTTAAAACGTCGTAAAATTTTATTCAAAGATTTTTTGAATCTGTATTTAAAAAATCGGGTGCATCGCAGCGTTGGCTCATACGATAAATTGATGCGTGCGATAAACCAACATATCACACCATTATTTGAAAAAAATCTTTCTGATATAACTGTTGATGATGTCCAAAAAGTTGTATCTGATATTCATGGGACTGCGATGGCGGTTCGTATGCGGGAACTTTTACAAAGTATTTTCAAATATGCTATTGAAACAGGTTACGTGCGTGAAAACATTGTAACAAAAACACCTGTGCCGGAACAACACAGGCGTATTCGCCCATTGAACAAACACGGATTGCATCGATTGTTTCATGCCATAAATGCCCAAGAATCACCTGTTATGCGTGCAGCTTTTTTGATGTTGATATATGGGTTTGCCACAAAGAATCAGGTTTTTTCTATGCAGTGGTCTGATTTGGATTTTAACAGATATATGTGGGGTGAACATCCGTTATCCGATAGGGCGGTTGTTTTATTACAAGATTTGCCCCAAGATGGTTGTTGGGTTTTCCCAAGTCGTGGGCACGGCCATTTAACAGATCCGCGATTGGCTTGGATGCGTGTGGTAAAGGCCGCCGGTATCCCAAATTTAACAATGGATGATGTATATAAATTTTTAACAAGACACCTGGTTTGGGCCGGTGACAAGGAAGATTTACGCCAAAATATGAATGATTTGTTGGATGAATTGCTGAATACCAACGATATTTAGGTTTTGTTACTATTCGTTATAATTTCTTGACACCTGCACAAGAAAATGATAGCTTATAGCACAAGAACGCCATTTGAGTGATGGCAAAAAGTTTAACATAAACAAAGGATAAGAAATGTCAACTTTTGAAGAAGTAAAAAAGATTGTAGCAGAAAAATTGGGTGTCGATGAAGCTAAGATTAAAGAAGCCTCGTCGTTTGTTACTGATTTAGGTGCGGATTCTTTGGACGTTGTAGAATTCGTTATGGAAGTCGAAAAGAAATTCGATATCTCTATTCCAGATGAAGAAGCAACAAAATTGTTAACAGTTGGTGATGCTGTTAAGTACATTGAAGCACACTCCAAAAAGAAAGCTGCATAAGGTTTTATTTTTTGTTTTTGGAAATTATCCGTTACGTTGGTTGGTTTGTTGGCGTAACGGATTTTTTTTCTGTATTTTATCCCAAAAACATATTATTATTAGTGCATCCGTTTAACTTTATAAAGGATTTAGATTATGAAAAAAGTTGTTATCACAGGTATGGGGATAGTTTCGCCTGTGGGAACCGGGTTGGAATATGCTTGGAAAAATATATTGGCTGGTAAATCCGGTATTAGAAAAATTGATGAATTTGATGCATCTGATTTGGCTTGTCAAATTGCTGGTGTTCCTGTTCGTGGAACTGAACCTGGTGAATATAATCCTGATGCTGTTGTTGAACTACGTGACCAACGTAAAATGGACAAATGTATTTTATATGGCGTCGTTGCTGCGGACGAGGCTGTTCGTGATGCGGGTTTGGACACATACGATGGTGACAAAGAAAGAATAGGTGTTTCAATTGGCAGTGGAATCGGTGGATTAAATACCATTTATGAAAACTGTGTTGAATTGTCCGATAATGGTCCACGCCATATCAGTCCGTTTTTTATTCCTAAATGTATTATAAATATGACCGCGGGACATGTATCCATTAAATACGGTTTCAAGGGACCAAACGTTTCATTGGTTACCGCTTGTGCAACCGGTGCACACAGCATAGGCGAGGGCGTTCGTCTTATTCAACATGGTGACGCCGATATTATGGTGTGTGGTGGCTGTGAAGGTGCAGTTGGAAAAATTGGTGTTGCGGGCTTTGCAGCAATGAAGGCATTAAGCACACGTAACGATGAACCGACCAAGGCTTCACGCCCATGGGACAAGGGACGTGATGGTTTTATTATGGCCGAAGGTGCCGGTGTTTTAGTTTTGGAAGAATACGAACACGCCAAGGCACGTGGTGCAAAGATATACGGTGAAATTGCGGGATATGGTTTGTCCGGTGATGCACATCACATTACTGCCCCGGCCCCAGATGGCGAAGGTGGCAAACGTGCGATGATTGCCGCGTTAAACGATGCGGGCTTAAAGCCGTCCGATGTTGATTATATCAATGCACACGGAACATCAACCGGTTTGGGTGATTTGGGTGAATTAGCGGCCGTGAAAGATTTATTCGCTGGGACAAACGCATGTATGTCATCCACGAAATCTATGACTGGACATTTGTTGGGTGCAGCCGGTGCAGTAGAGGCTATATTCTGCACGTTGGCGATTCGTGATGGAATTGTTCCGGCGACCATAAATTTGGACGACCCAGTTGATGAAGTTGGTGATTTTGATTTGGTCCCACACAAGGCCAAAAAACGAGATGTCAAAGTTGCCTTGTCCAACTCTTTTGGATTTGGTGGAACAAATGCTTCTTTGTTAATTAAAAAAGTAGATTGATATGAGATTGAAACGTCCCGTCCCGTACGATATAAATTGGTTTCCTAATAATATGGAGGCAATTCTTGCGGGGCGTGATTGTTTCGGAAATTGTTCTGCGTGTTCTTTACGAAATTTGAAAAAATTTTGTTACGTTTTATCACCTGTGTGTTCGTATGTTTCTGAGCCGGATGATATATCCGAAAGTGTTTATTGGATGCCTAAAAAAACAATCTGTAATACAAATTTGTTGATGTTGGCACCACCAATTGAATTAGTTCAATGGTTTTATAACACGCCCGTGGCCCAGGCACGCACGATTGCGGGTGAAATGGTAAAAAATTCCGTATTAAAAGGAAGATAGTGATTTGTGGTTAGTGGTTAGTGTTATTTCTTTTCTTTGTAATTCCGATTTCTCACTCGTCACCCCGGCCCCTTCTTCGTCATACCGGCGTAGGCCGGTATCTCGTCAGC
>CACYQE010000041.1 GCA_902776515.1 uncultured Pseudomonadota bacterium | reverse complement strand
TCTTCAATTGGGCCATTAAAAATTATGTCGGATAATTTTTCGCCCAACGCATCGTCAACCTCGTCAAATACGGCACGTGCGGCAGAATTTGTTTCATATAAATCATGTCCCATTCCAACAGCTTGGGAACCTTGACCCGGAAAAACCAGTATAGATGGCATTTTTGTCGCTCCTTTTTTCTGATTATAGCAACCAAAATTCAGGTATGCAAATAATATAGGATGTTTAATTTTTTGGTTTGTTACGAACAGAAAATTCGCACCCACAATAGTTTTGACGATAAAAATCTGTTTCGCGATTAATCTGTTGACGTAATTTTTCGTCCCATTTTATTGGTAAATACAGTATGTCGCCCGGGGCAGATTCCCCGGCCGCATCAACCTGTAATTGGTCTTTGTGTTTTGATACGCCAAGTACGGATGAAACCGCATCATACCCATTTTCACGTGCAAATTTTTTTGCGTATTCAAAACGATAAGCAAAACATATACTGCAACGTGCACCGCGTTCAGGTTCGTTTTCAAAACCACACACAGCCGCACGCCACGCATCGTGATTATATTCACAAATTTTGTATTTTACACCCAACGATTCACAATAACGCATCTGCTCTTGCATACGTTTTGTGTATTCAGATTCTGGCCAAATATTTGGATTAAAAAACAGAACAATAAAATCATCTATGTCTGGTATTTCACCATTGTGTAATTGTTTTATCGCACCGGCCGAACACGGTGCACAACAAGATACCAAGACAAGTTTCATTTTGATTTGTTTGCCATGTGTCTTTTAAGTGTTGCATCAATGTAATCCGCTAAATTTTTGATAGATACATTTTTACTCATAAATTTGGGAATATCTATACCAAAATCGGTTTCTAAATTCATAAAAATCTCGTAAGTATCCAACGAACTTAAATGCAGGTCATCAACCAAGCGGCTAAATTCACCAACTTCCATCCCTTCAAGTGAAGACGTTTTTGTAATTATTCGAATAATATGTTTTTCTGTTTGCGAAAAGTTGTTTTTTTCCTGAATATTTCCTAATGTGTTCATATTAATTTTTACCCCAAATTATTTTGCTGTGAAACGTTCGTTTATATCGGCAACCGTTGCATCATCAATTCGTGTAAACAAATTGTCAGGCACAACAAACGTTTCGCCATTTTCAATTCTGTGTTCATACTTAGTTGGCCAAGACAAATCGTGTTTACCACCAAAAATATTTTGAATCTTTTCGGCCGTATCCGGCATAACAGGTGCAGATACGCGTGCAAACAAATCAATCATTTGAAAACATTCGTTTAATACGGCGGCCGCGGCATCCATATCGCCATTTTTAATCAAAGCCCATGGTTCATGTGCGGTCATATATTCGTTTGCAATTGAATAAATACCACGTAGTGCGGCAATAGATTTACGAAATTCACATGCATCCAATGCGGCGGTCAATTCGGCAATTTTTTCATTTATTTGTTTTGCTAACTCGCCATCTATACCGTTTGTTTTCGGAACATTCAGACCAAAATTCTTTTCGGTTAATTTGCACACACGTGATACAAAATTACCCAATAATCCGTTCAAATCTTTATTTACGATTTCGGCAAAACGCGTTGTTGTAAAATCTACGTCATCTGTTTCTGGGGCGGATGCAATCAAAGCATAACGCCAACAATCAGACGGTGCGATGGACAATGCATCATCCAAGAAAATTCCGTTACCGGTTGATTTAGAAACTTTCGCCCCATTAAAGTTTAAAAAGTTTTGACCTTTTAATGTGTCGACCGTTTTCCAATTATCATTCATAGCCAATTCGTAGGCTGGGAAAAATATAGAATGGAAAGATATATTATCCTTGGCCATAAATTCGGTGTAATGACAATCCGGATTTTTCCACCACGATGCCCAATCATCCGTTGCCGCTTGGGATATAGAAACATAGCCCCACGGTGCATCAAACCAAACATAAAAAACCTTGTCTTCGTATCCTGGTTTGTTGACCGGAATCCCCCACTTTAAATCGCGGGTAATTGGATTGTCACGTAACCCTTCGTCAAGCCATTTGTTCGCAATAGCGGTTGCTGTTTTGGGCCATCCCTTGCGTGAATTTATCCATGCACGCAATTTATCTTGCATGGCACTTAACTTAAAATACAAATGTTTGGTTTCACGCATTTCGACCGGCGATGTTGGATCGGTTGCACTGTGCGGATTAATCAATTCGTCTGGGTCCAATGAAGCCGAACATTTATCACACTCGTTGCCGTATGCGTGGTCATAGCCGCAACGGGGACATGTCCCAACAACATAACGGTCGGCCAAGAATTTTTTTTCATTTACTGAATACGGTTGCATAGATGCTTTTTCGGTAATCATACCCTGGGAATCCAGGCGTTCAAACAATTCGTGAATTAACTTTTCGTGGGTTTTCGTATGTGTGCGACCATATAAATCAAAAGATAATTTAAAATCACGAACAGCATCCAAATGTTTTGCACGATATTTATCAACGTATTCTTCAACTGGAATGTTTTCTTTTAATGCACCAACCTCGCTTGGGGTCCCATGTTCATCGGACCCGCCGATATACAAAACATCACGACCCATGGCACGACAAAAACGAGCATAAACGTCACTTGGTAATAAACAACCAACCAAATGCCCAATGTGCAAAATATTGTTTACATAAGGTAAAGCCGAAGTAATAAGATATTTTTGTGCCATATTTTATCCTTTTGTCTTTGTATTTTTACCTTTTTTAGACACAAATCAAGCCTTATTATAAAAAATATAGGGTTTTTATAGCGATTTTTATATAAAAACCGCCCGAACAAAGCCGGGCGACTGATTGTAATAAAGTCCGGACGAATTATTTCGCACCAAATCCAAGATTCATACGAATTTCCTTTGCTGGGTCATCTTCACAGTTACCACCGGTACAATCATCAACTTGGATAAGTCCCACGGCTTCACGTGCGATATTATTATCGCCAAAATAACGTAAATCTTCACCACTAACCGTGACACCGTTTCTGCCATTGGCGATTTCGCCATTGTCTCCAATCAAACGATATGTATTATCGATTACTTTATTATTGGTGTTTGTGAAATCAACAGTTCCTTGGTTTGTACCAACTTTGGTATACTTAACATCATACCAGTTATTAAAATTCGCCTGCATAACACTTGTTTTGGTTGTTGGATTAAATCTCAAACTTGCATCAGAATTCAAAGCAAGAATACCATCCAAATTTGTGTCTTCGCCATCACTGGATAATGCTATGACATGACCAATTGCTTTGCCCGTAAATGTTGCATTATTGGATATATTCTGGGTGTCTATCTGTTTGACATCATATCCACCAATAAACGGAATGTTGTAGTTTTCTACTATTTCCATTTGATGAGTATCTTCGTTTTCTTGATACATAGGGAAATAACCAAAATCAGAATACCTTAAACCAATTTGATTTCCGCGGCTTTCGGAATTATATGTCATTATTGCATTTCTAAGTGTGTGTCCTTCTGCTGTAATAAGAGCATCAAAATCATCAGAGTTATCGTTAATACGTATAAATTTCATTATTTCAATAACGTTTCCATCTTCATCAACCTGATATTGCCTGTAATTGCTAAGAGTTTTTTCGTCTACTTGTACAGAGTCATCAGCTAATTTTACTTCACCATTTTCGTATACTAACCGTGCATCAACATTTCCATATTCAAGATCACAGCCATCATTTCCGCATAATTTGAACAAATTGCCTTCATCATCAATTGTATATGTTCCGTTTCCACTCGTGTTGTTGGGGTTAGTATATGTCCATGTGCCATTTCCGTTATTAGTCAACGAGGAACCAGGTATAACACCTTGTTGTTGCAAATTTCCATTATTTACAACTAATTCACCATTGTCTGATGATTGATACAATTCGCCGTTAATAACCTTAAAATCAGTTTCATCTGTCATATAAAAATGTGTGATTTTTTTATTATCATCAACCACAAATTTAAAACCATCTTCGTCCAGACCTTCGTCAGCTAGATTAAAATTAACATCAGATAAGTCGTATGAATTATATGTTTGACCGTTATATTCAAAGGTTGGTCTTTGGCTTCCTGAACGTCCAATGTTTATGGTTGAACCATTACTGGTTGAAACACCTATTTGTGATAACATATTTGTTACATTTTCATTTGATTCTACGGCCGCTTGGGTTAAACCAGATTGAACTTCGGTCCCAGCGTGAATTACATTTATATCATTTTGCGTAAGAGATGCGGAATTGCCAGGATTGTTACTGTTTGAACCACCACCGCCGGAACCACCACCACATGCAGCCAAAGCCAAAATTGATGTTAATAAATAAAACTTTTTCATAACGCTTCCTTTTTTGTAAAAATTTACTGCCATAAACCCAATCCTTTGGATTTAGCGGCAGTATAAAAAACTGACGAAAAAATATCAAGAACAAGTTATGATTTTCTACCCAGATTATGTCAGGGCTTTGATTTTCAATATCTATTTAATTTTGGTGAAATCTGGTGGGTGGTATTGGACTCGAACCAACGACCTTTACGATGTCAACGTAACGCTCTAACCAACTGAGCTAACCACCCAAAGTGACTTGGATTATATCAAACAATTTTCCAATTGCAAGAAATTAGTGGAATGTTTAACAGTCAATTGGCGGTATTTTATAAAAAACGGTGCATCGCACCGTTTAATAAACCACAAACCGTTAATACATTGTTTGCAATATATGTTTGTTTTTATCCGGACTGGACAAGATTTTGCCACTGCCGCGTGCAACACACGCCAACGGGTTATCAACCAAAAACGCCGGTAATCCGGTCGCAGCACGTATGGCCGCATCCAATCCACGTAACAATGAACCACCACCAGTCATCGCGATACCCAAATCAGCAATATCAGCAGATAATTCAGGCGGTGTCGCTTCCAACGCATGACGAACAGTATCAACAATTTTGTTTACCGTTTGTGATAATGCGGATGCAACCTGGGTTTCGGTAATGATTGTTTCACGTGGTGTGCCACTTAATAAATCACGGCCTTTAATTTTCATAGAAAGTTCGTTCGCTTTGTCTTTTGGTGAAATAGCAGTCCCGATTTTCTTTTTTATATCTTCGGCGGTATTTTCACCAATCAGCAAATTTTTGTTTTTACGGACGTATTCAATAATATCCAAATCCATTTGGTCGCCGGCTGTTCTGACCGCGTTTGAATAAACAATTCCGCCAAGCGACATAACGGCAACCTCGGTCGTGCCGCCACCAATATCTAATACCATTGAACCCACAGGTTTTTCCACCGGTAATCCGGCACCAATTGCGGCCGCGGTTGATTCTTCAACAATATAAACCTTGCGTGCACCGGCGGCATCAGCGGCCTCTTGTATAGCACGGCGTTCCACCTGGGTTGCACATGATGGCACACAAATGATGATAAGGGGTGCAGTTAGTGGGCTGCGATGATGAACCTTGCGAATAAAATATTTAATCATTTCTTCGGCTACTTCAAAGTCCGCAATAACACCATCGCGTAACGGGCGAACAGCGGTAATTGTCCCAGGTGTTCGACCAAACATTTGTTTTGCCTCGGTCCCAACAGCCAAAATTTCTTTACGACCCAACAGTCTGTTTTCTGCAACCGCAACAACGGATGGTTCGTTCAAAACAATCCCACGACCCTTGACATAAATCAGAGTATTAGCCGTCCCTAAATCAATAGCCATATCCGCAGAGAAAAATTTCATCAACCAATTATACATTTGTCGCCCCTTTTGGTAAGCATTATTAGTAACTATAAACGCCAAGTTTTCAAAAATCAAGCAATCGGGAACTTTTTATTTGATTTTGTTCAAATTTTGATATTATACAGCGTATGCGAAACACAATAAAGAATCATAAAGACTTTTTTATGGCCGATTCTGACCCCGTGGCCTTGTCTGCGTTATTTGTTGTGCGTGCAAAACCGGCAAAGTTCCCAGATGATCCGCGTTATGGCGTAATAGCCGCTAAACGTACATTTAAATTGGCGGTTCAGCGGAATCGTGCAAAACGTTTATTGCGTGAGTGGATTAGATTTCACCAAAATTTGTTGGCCCCGGAATGTGATTATGTTTTTGTTGCCCGTTTTCCTATCTTGGATGCCGACCGCGAATCTGGACGTGCTGCGATGGCCAAGGCTTTGATGCATATTCAACGAAAATATGTGAAAAAAATGGGTGTTTCATATGAAAAAAATTCTTGAAATACCGCGGGATTGTGGAATTTTCCTAATTAATTTATATCAAAAGTTCATATCGCCCGTATTTGGCGGTCGTGCCACATGCAGATTTATACCAACATGCAGCGAATACACCAAAATCGCAATAAAAAAATACGGTTTATTGCGTGGAACATTAATGGGAATCCGCCGAATTTCCAGGTGCAGACCCGGTGGTGGGTTTGGGTTTGACCCTGTGCCTTGACAAGTGAACGTTTTATGCTAGAATCACATAACAGTAGTTATGATACGAATTTTTATAAAAGGATAAGAAATGTCATTTCGTGCAACCGTAGAATCTATGTCAAAAATCATGGATGATATGGGTATTACAGAATTGGACTTGGAACGCCAATTCTTGTTTGGGGTTTATCGTAAACATATACATCTTTCAAAACAAACAGGTGCGGCGGTGGCGATGCCTGCGCGCCAGCGCAGGCGCCGCCTGCCGCCGCCGTTGTTGCTGCCGTTGTTGCTGCCGTTGTTGCTGCCGTTGCCGCCGGCCGCTACGAGCCGGTCGAATTCGGCTTCCGTTTCGTCCAACTCCGGAAGGCAGCTGGCGCAGGGAGCGGCCAGGCCGACCAGCAGGGCGATCTCCCGTTCGTCGGCCTCGGCCTGGTGCCGGGCGAACCAGTCGCGGAGC
>CACYQE010000040.1 GCA_902776515.1 uncultured Pseudomonadota bacterium | reverse complement strand
AATAATTGTTTTTTTCGCTTTGGGCCAATTCCTTCGATTGAATCCAGAACAGATGCGGTCAATTGTTTTGCGCGAACAGAGCGATGATAGGTTATAACGAAACGGTGTGCTTCATCACGAACGGCGCGCAACATTAAAAATAATTGTGAATCTTTTGGTATATCTCTTTTTTCAGAACCATCTGGCATAATAAAATGTTCGTCGCCGTTTCGAACTTCGCCTTTGGCAATACCAAATACAGGAACGCGACCGTTGGATACTTTATTCGCGATGTTCCATTGGGCAATTCCACCATCAACAATTATTAAATCCATTTTTGGCCCATCGTTGATTGCGCGTGTGACAAATTCTTCCATCATGGCGATATCATTTCCGGCACGTTTCATATCGTGTAATTTAAAATGTCTGTATGCAGATTTTACAAATCCATCATGACCAAAAGCAATCATTGCACCAACTGGTTGTTTGCCAAATAAATGTGAATTATCAAAGACCCCGACACAGTCCAATTTTAGGTTTAACAATTCTTCGAAATCTGATACATTTTTGTCCCATTGTAAATTTGGTATATACGACGGATTCTGTCGTATACCACGATTTGTTGTTTGTGTTAATGCGGATATTTTATCACGCATAATCGCGGCGTTTTCAAATTCCATTTTGTCCGACAGTTTTTTCATTTGTTCGGACAATTCTGATATAATAGGCTCACTGTCGCCGGTAAGAATTCGGCGGGCTAATTTCACGTTTTCATTGTAATCGGGAACATCGTTAACACATGGACCACTGCACCGTCCTATTTGATACAACAAACACGGACGTGAACGATTTCGCATAAAACTGTCGGTGCATGTTCGTAGCCGACAAACCTTTTGAATCATTTTTATGGTTTCGTTTAATGCACTGACCGATGGGTATGGACCGTATACATCGCGTTTTTGGGATATTTTTCCACGAAATTTTAACAGCCGTGGATATTTGTGATTCGTTAATGCCAACATTGGATACATTTTACCATCTGTCAGCATAATGTTGTATTTTGGCTTTTCTGTTTTGATTAATTTTTCTTCCAAAATTAATGCATCCGATTCGGTTTCGGTGATTTCCCATTCAACACGTGTAACCAGTGTTCGCATTATTTGCTTGTGTAATTCAAGTTTAGGTATGTCGGTGTATTGTTTTAACCGATTCGCAAGATTTTTTGCCTTGCCCACATAAAGCAACGTTCCCATATCGTCGTACATCTTGTATACGCCGGGGGATTCGGGTGCGTTCGCAATTAAATCCAAGAATTGAATAATCATATTAGTTATGATAGAATATAAAAAACTAAATAGCAAACAAAGGATAAGAAATGAGACAAGAAAGCGGTCGTTCAATGATAGAAATGTTGGGTGTTTTGTTTATTATGGGTGTAATCACTATTGGTGCTGTTGGTTTGATTTCTACCGCGATGAGGACCCAAAAAAGAAATACTGTGAACGAAGAGGTTATACAAATTGTTACGGGGGTTCGCCAATTACTGGGTGAATATGATGATTTTTCAAATATAAACAATTCCACAATATTTGGGGCTATTGGAATTGCACCGAAAAATCCGTATGGCGGGAAATATGAATTGGCTGTGGACCAGTCTAATTATCGCCAGTTTGTTGTTTCTATTACCGGTTTATCCCAATCTGATTGTGAATATTTTATTACCAAGGCTTGGCCGGATTCGGTTGGTTATACGATGAGTGATGGCAAAGAAAGTGGTGCCAGTGGAAATTGTAATTTGGCAAATGGTAAAAACTTTGTCAAAATAACTTTTGGCGAATAATAATGGCGGATTTTATTACGGTTTCGGCAGTAGAAGATGGTGCAAGACTTTTGCGATGGTTTTTGCGTCATTTCCCGTCGTTGCCGTTGCGAGAGTTTTACAAGTTATGTCGCGGTGGACAAATTCGTGTCAATTCTAAACGCTGTAAAGGCCAGGAAATTTTGCACGAGGGCGATTCTGTTCGTGTTCCGCCAACAATAAAAACTTATACGAAATTACCCGAAAAAAAGACGGAATCTGGTGAAAAGTTTTCTTTGTCTGATTTAGAAGCGTTACGGAAAACAATCATTTACAATGATGATGACATAGTTGTTTTTAATAAACCGGCGGGCTTGGCTGTTCAGGGTGGAACAGGCATTAGAAAATCTGTTGATAAAATGGCGGCGGCTTTGTTTCCGTATTCCAAGGTTTCATTGGTACATCGGCTGGACAAGGAAACCAGTGGCTTGCTGGTTGTGGCAAAAAGTCAAAGGGCGGCCCAAAAATTATCTTATGCTTTTCAAAACAAAACAGCACACAAAGAATATTTGGCTTTATTGAATGGCGATGTAAAAGAACCGTATGGGGTGATAGATAATTATGTTTTAAAAGGTCAGGTTTTTAATTCCCCAGAACGTATAAATAATGGGACGGGTCAACGTCCACAAAGGGCTATTACCGAATACAGAGTTTTGTCACGGGCTTCGGGGATGTTGTCCTGGGTGCAATTTTCACCCAAAACAGGACGAACACATCAATTAAGATTACACAGTGCTTTTTGTTTAAATGCACCGATTGTTGGTGATGATTTGTATGGTGGACATGGAAATATGGATGCAATATTGCAATCTGTATTAACAACAAACAAATTGTTTTTGTTTGCATACAAAATAACGTTTCAACATCCAGGAACAGGAAAAATTATGACGTTCAGTGCAACTGTTCCTGACTTTATGAAACCGGTAATGGATTTATTAGAATTTAAATTATCATAGGGGTTTTTAATATGGTAATGACCAAAAAACAAAAATTTTTAATTCTTGCAAGAATGGTTTTCTTGTTCTTTGCTGTTTTTTTTGTTGCGGTTGTTGTTGCGTTGGCTCAGTTAGATACAAAATCTTTGCGTGATAATTTACTAAACGTTTTGCGTTCTTCGACAGGGATGCCCATAGAGATAGATGGTGATGTTTCATGGAAATTGTCTTTGCGTCCTGTTGTAAGAATGAAGTCTGTTAAAATCCCCAGTGCAAGTTGGGCAAAAAACAAATATGTTTTTGAAGCAGAAACTATAAATGTCAGATTGGATTTAATATCTTTGTTTGGCAACAAACCGGCAATACAAAGTGTCAGGGTGTATGATGCAAAACTAAACCTGGAAAAAAATGCCAAGGGTCAGTATTCTTTGCCAGAAACCGAGACTGATAAAGAAAGTGGCTATACGGCGGAATCCGGTGTATACGATGAAAAAGAAACAGTTTCAGAATACTTGTTCCAAGATCCTGGACTGGGTGGAATTCGAATTCAAAATTTGTTGGCAAAAATTGATGGAACAAAATACACCATTGATGGATTGAGTGTTCGTGCAAAAACACGTTCGGATAATCATGAATATACTGGTTGGGTAAAAGTAGGAAATGATGTTTTGCCATTTGTTTTGTCATTAGAAAAATACAATGCGGAACGAAAAGTTTATCCATTGCGGTTGGCTTTTTCATCCGGGGGCAGGGCGTTAATTGCGGATGTAGCATTAGAGGCAACCAGTAAAATGCCAATTGATTTTGTTGTCAAAGGTGATATTCCTGATTTTGGACCGATTAATGAGTTGTTTAAATTGAATCTGCCAAAATTACCAAATGTTGCAATCAATGTTTCCGGTGGTTTGAACAAAGACAAATTAACACTGAGACGTTCGTCTATTTCTTTATTGGGTGCTGATATTGCTTTGTCTGGGGTTTTTAATTGGTCGAAAAAGCAATCAGAAATAAATTTAAAATTATCATCCAAGAAAATAAATTTATTGGAAATGTTCCCGGATTTATATAAATCCACAGGTAAACAAAAAAACAAAAAGTTAAATGTGTTTAAAAATATGCCTTTGTTCGGTTCTTATTTGTATGATAAAAACATTAAACTTAATATAGAGATTGGCAATTTGGTTGTATACAGGGATTTAACGTTTAAAAACGCAAAGGTTAATTTTGATGTCCATGATTCTTTGTTGCGTTTGGAATTGGATACTGGTTTTGCAGGTGGAAATATTGTTGCGGCTGTTGATGGTAATATTCAAGAAAACGGGCGTATGAATTTGGAAATGGGTGCGTTGGGCAAGAATATAACAATTGGGACCTTGTTAAATCAGGTAAGAACATATAATGTGATAGCGGATTTACCAATGGATTTAGAGGTATATGTTCGTGCAAATGGTTCGAATATGAGCGAAATAATGAAAACAATAACAGGACCGGTAAGTGTTCATTCATCAAGTCATGGATACGCACATTCAGAATTAGTTGCATATATGTATGGTTCGGACTTTTTGACGACTTTGCGGCACAGTATCCAAGATTTATTCCGGTCGGAAAAAAAGCACAACCAAATGAAAATTTCTTGTGCTGTTGCGAATTTAAAATTGCGTAACGGTTTGGCAGAAACAAAAAATGGTGTCGCAATTGAAACAGCCGCAATAAACATCAGGTTGGCGGGTGACGTTGATTTAGGCCGTGAAAAGATGAATCTGTCGTTGACAACGATACCTGTTCGCGGGATAAAACTATCTTTGTCTGGAAATATTGTGAATACGATTTCTTTGACTGATTCTTTGGCGGAACCAACTGTGGGGATTAGCGGTGCTGCTGTCGCAGGCAAGGCGTTGTCCGCAACAGGTATTGGTTTGTTGTTGGCACCTTTGACTGGTGGAATAGGTTTGGTCGCCGGGGCGGGTGTTGGCTTATTGGCGGGTGATTTGCTGGAAAATTGGTTGGCTGATGATAATCCGTGCAAGACGGCACGTAAACGTGGTGCCCCGGTAAAGCGTGATGACCCAGAATGGATGGATAATCCTGTTACAGAAATGGCGGAAAACGTTATAAAACGGAATCAAACAGAATCTAAATAATCAAAGAGTTTGATAATCGTTCTTTTGCCCTTGCACCGAATCGGCATTTTTTGATAAAATCAATCCTGAGAATGTAGATGGGACATAAACAGAACAGGAGCATAAAATGGAATTTTCGGTGTTTCGTCAGGTTTTAATCCGTGCATTGGGGCATATGCAATCTATTGTTGAAAAGCGTGCAACTTTGCCTATTTTGATGAATGTGAAATTAGAAGTTGCGGATGATTTAATTTTGTCGGCAACCAATGTTGATTTAGAATTGGTTGAACATGTTGCGGCTGATGTTACATTGGCCGGGAAAACAACGGTCCCGGTTCAAATGTTGTACGATATTGTTCGTAAATTGCCAGAAGATTCGGAAATTTCTTTCAAACAATCTGGTGATTCGTTGGTTGTTTCCAGTGGTCGTGCAGTTTTCCATTTGCCGACTTTGCCGGCCGAAAATTTCCCGGCCATGGCGGGCAGTAATTTGACGACCAAGTTTCAAATGACAACTGGTGATTTGGCTCACTTAATCAACCAAACAAAATTCGCAATTCCAACAGATGATGTTCGTTATCATTTGGGGGGAATCTTTTTCCATATTGCAAATGATGATGGTGTTAACAAATTGACGGCTGTTGCAACCGATGCTCAGCGTATGGCACTGTGTGCGATGGCGGCACCGGCTGGTTCCTCAGAAATGCCTTCGGTGATTTTGCCACGTCGTGTAATTGGTGAATTGTCCAAATTGTTGGAAGATGCGACCGTTGATGATGTTATGTTGGAATTGTCTGATACCAAGGCACGTTTTTCTATTGGAACCGCAATTTTGACCAGCAAGTTGGTTGATGCACAATATCCGAATTATCGTGTTGTTATTCCCAAGGGTAATGACAAGATTGCAATTATGAACAGAAAACAATTTTTGAATGCTGTTGATTTGGTTTCTGTGGCCAGTATTGATAAAACAAAATCTGTTCAATTGACATTCAGTATGAACAAATTGGTTGTTAACGCATCCAGTCCTGATGCCGGAACCGCAACCCAAGAATTGGATATTGAATATAACAGTGATGCATCATTTACTGTTACGTTTAATGTAAAGTTCTTGATGGATGTTGTGGGCCAGGTTGAAGGTGACAAGATTCAGATGGAGATGCAGGATCCGTTATCACCGACAATTTTGAAATCGACAGATAAAGATACAGATGCATTGTTCATTTTGATGCCGATGCGTATGTAACGTTTAGGGGTGTTTTTGATATGGGGGTGTTGATAATCTGGCTGAAATTGATCGTAGAACCATCAATTCAGGTTTCAAATATACCCCTAATGCAACTGTACAGTCGGGTGAACAAAATATCTATTACAATATTTAAGATATTAAAGATTATTTACATGGAAAAAGTAGTGTAAATAGTAGTGGCGGTTTTCGCGGAACAGCTTTTGATGATGCCTACGATTTTAGTAACAGTTTCATCCTGATAAGACAGGTGGAAGCAATCATGCTATGCAGATAATAAATGCTGAACACGAGATTTTAATAAAAACAGGATTAACCAAATAAGTTATTTTGGATAAATAAACTTTTATTTGTCTAAACGCAAGAGGCGAGTGTATTTTACGTGTTTGAAATTTTGTTTTGGAATAATGTGTCAGCAAATTATAAAAAATTACATTTTTTACTTTAAGAAATAAATCTTATGTGCTAGTCTTTTTGTACTATGAAAAGGCTGGCATTTTTGTTTTCTGTCTTCTTGATATGTTGCTCGTTTGGTGTCGCAAACGCTATTGATATTAACGGGGAACAAAATCTTGATTTTGCTTCGTTTGTTCGTGAACATCCAAATGAAACTGAAATAGTAATAAACGCTGGGTCTACTATAATTTTGACCCCGGGAATAGAGTTGGGAAATACGCAAATTATCATAAATAACGGTGTTGGTATTTATGTGGATGGAATAAATTCTTTGGGTGATACAAAGTTGTTGTCAAATGTTACTGCTGGGTCTTATACCACCGTGCATACAAGGTATATTGATTCAATGTATTTATCTA
>CACYQE010000039.1 GCA_902776515.1 uncultured Pseudomonadota bacterium | reverse complement strand
ACCGCAACTTGGACCGCGTATCGTGATATTATGAATCCGGCTTTAATGTATTTGTCTGGTATTTATTTTTTGAACAGTCGTGATTTTTCTGATGCTGAAACTTATCTAAAACGTGCATCTGGGATGGCACCAAATAATTCATTTGTTGCCAAAGATTTAGAATATGCAGAAAATAAATCTGTTCCACAAAATACGGTTTGGATATTTATAGAGGATGGTTTTGCCCCAAAATTAACAGAAAAGAGAATAAGTTTACCGGTTGTGGCGGGTGATGTTAAATCTTTTGTTACGATTGCGACATCTGAACCTGTTTTTTTCGAAAATTATGTAAAAATAAACAACGCACAAAATATCGCAGATGTTGATTCAATGTTTATTACTGAATACAAAGAATACAGAATAAATGAAGCAACCCGTTCATTGGCATCGGCTGTGGCACGCACGGTATTGCAATCGGCGGCGTATAATTCAAAAAATTCTGGGACACCCTTTATTGGATTGCTGTCAACGATATATTCTGAAGTGACGACAAATGCCGAGGTCAGGACATGGGCAACTTTGCCGAAAACAATATCTGTTTTACGTGTGGATAAAAATAAAACAGGCTTGATTGATTTGCAATCAAATGGTAATCTGGTAACACAGTTATCTGTTCCGAACGATGGTAACAATTATTTGGTTTATGTTCGGGTCGGACAAAAGAATTTAGATACAAAGGTGATAAAACTAAAAAAATAAACCAAGGGGGAAAAAATGAAAAAAATACTACCTGTTGCAATGTGTGCATTGCTTGCTGCGTGTGGCGGAACAAGTGTCGTTGATTTAGATAATCAACGGGAAGTTTCTTCGATGCAAAATGTTATGGAATTGGAATATCGCGATTGGACATCAACCGCAGAAAAAATGACTAAATCCATGTTAACCAGTGGTGCTTTTTCGCGTGTAAAAAATCCGGTTATTGCGATGGGGACAATCAAAAATGATACTATGCAGCGTTTTGATACAGATATTTTGATTAAAAAGATTCGGACAACTTTGGTTAATTCTGGTCGTGCCCAGGTTGCAACAAGTTTCAGAAACGGTAAAGCCGCAGAAGACGAAACAACCTATGCAATGCGTCAGACTCGTGACAATGCGGAATACGATTCTTCAACAATCGCCCAAAAGGGGACATTGGTCGCACCGAATATGTCGTTGTCTGGTAAAATGATTCAACGTAATTTGAAATTGGATTCTGGGTGGTTTTCATCTGTGGATACACGTGTAGAATACTATCTGCAATTGACATTAACAGATTTGAAAACAGGTTTGTCTGTATGGGAAGATGAACAACCAATCATCAAAGAAGGTGACCACGCACCGAATTGGTAAAGACATTTTGGATTTGTTTCTTGTTATTACCCCCAGATTCTGGGGGTAATATATTTGTAAAATAGGCACAAGATGATTGCGAAAAATATTTCATTAGGTTCAATGGTTTTGGGTATACACGATGCGTTGGTGTCCACATTGGGATTGATTGCCGGATTGGTTTTCGCATTAACAACGAATTATGTAATTGTGTTAACCGGGATAATTGCATCGGTGGCGGCGGCTTTATCCATGACGGCATCTCAATACCTTGCAGAAAAAGCGAATGGTAATTCGGAATGTCCTTTTGCCCAAGGATTGGTAACAGGTGCGGCCTATGTTATAACATCAACTTGTCTTTTGATGCCGTTTGTTTTTATAAAGCAAACTTTTTATGCAATGGGGATTTCTTATATAATTGCAATATTGGTAATAGTTGCTTTTAATCTGTTAAAAGCAAAAATCCGTTCGGAACCATTTTGGCCACATTTTTTAGAAATGTTGGTAATATGTTCTGTGGTAACTTTTGTTGCATTTATAATAGGTGTATGTGCAAAGAATTGTTTCAATATAGACATATAAAAAACACCCAAAAGGGTGCTTTTATTTACCGTTGACATCCATCATTGCGGAAAATGTGGCAACCGCGACACGCACACCATTTACCGTGGCAACACCACTGTATTTGTGCATCATCATTTTGGAACCCAATTCTTCAACGTGCAATTCCAATGTGTCACCGGGTTTAACAACACGTGTAAATTTTGCGTTTTCTATTGATACAAAATAGCCCAACATTTTCCCACCGTTATTTCCGCACCGATGCATCGTCAAAAAACAAGCCGTCTGGGCCAATGCTTCAATAATCAAAACCCCGGGCATAATTGGTTTGGTCGGAAAATGTCCGGCACACCAAAATTCGTCATCGCGAACGTGCTTGATTCCAACAGCGGTCATATCCGAAATATCGGCAATTTCATCAACCAACCGCATAGAGCCACGGTGGGGAATAAGTTTTTCAATATCTTGTGTCGATAACATAATACGTTCCCTTTGGTTAATCGTTTTTGACGTGTTTTTTTATCCAAGCATAGTGACGTAAAAATTCTGTGCCCGGGGCCGCCGGATATCCCATGTGTTTTTGACCGTCAGGAACATCACGAAATACACCACTGTTTGCACCGATTTCGGTATCGTTACCAATTTTAACACCGTTTGCAATTCCGACATGTCCCGCCAATAATGCACGGTCGCCAACCTTGACCCCGCCTGCAATGCCAACACCACCGGCCAAAAAGCATTCGGCACCAATTACAACGCCATGTGCTATTTGGCATAAGTTATCAATTTTTGTTCCATCGCCAATCGTTGTGTCGGTTAATGCCCCACGGTCGATACACGTATTTGCACCCACAGAAACACGATTACCCAATACTACACGACCGACATGTGGTATAAAAACATTGTGGCCATTTTGACGTGTGTATCCAAACCCATCTTTGCCAATTGATGCACCGTTATGAATAACACATTCTGTGCCAATAGTTGCGTTTTCAATATGTGCGTTTGAATGTACAACGGTTCCACGACCAATTGTTACGTTTGGTCCAATGTATGCACCCGGATAAATTTTTACATCTGGTTCAATGACCGCACCATGCTCAATAGTGGCGAACGGTGCCACATATACGGTTTTTCTGTCACGAAAGAAAACGCCGCGTTCAATATTTGCACGTTTAGATATGCCAAAGCGTGGCTTTTCACGATATATTTCGCCAAGTATTTTTACGATTTCACCGCGTGGGCTTTTGCAAATTAGTAAAGTTGCGTTTTTTGGTGCGTGCGATACCATTTCCGGTTGAACCAAAATAACCGAGGCACGTGTTTTTTCTAATACCCCCACAGGCAGAATTTTAAATGCGTTACTGTTTTGTTCGGTTGAATAAAAAGCCAATTGACCGGGTTTAGCATCCGCAATAGGTGCAACACCCGACACAATGGTTTCAGATTTACCACGTAATTCCAGACCGAATTTTTCGGCCAACTCACCGGCGGTTGTTTTTGTTGCTGCCGGCCCCAGCAAAGATTTTATTATTTTTAACATGGTCGCATTATAACCCAAAAAAAACAAAATAAAAGCGAAATATGTTTAATAAAACAACCGCCATATCGGCGGTTGCTTTGTGTTTATGAACAATCAGGATTAAAAACCTTTTGGCTTTTCCATTTTGATTGTGGATAATTTTTTATTCAAGGCCGCAATAACATCATTTGTGATGTCTAAATTTGGAACCTTGGAAGATGCACGTGCAAAACGTCCGTCCAAAACCAAAGACAAATTCTTTTTTGCGATTATACCTTCAATAAGTGGGTCCAAGTGTTTTTCTTGAATTGTTGCCAACGCCTGTTGATAAGATGCTTCAACCGCCTGGGCACGTTCGGTCAAATCACGTTGTAACTTTGTAACCTTGGCCTGATAGTCCATTACGCGGCGTTGTAAAGCCTCACGCGAGAGGACATCTTGTGATTTTTCAATTTCTGTTTTTTCTTTTTCCAATGCTTTTTGTCTGGATGTTAATTCGCTGCGTAATTTTGATTCATAGCTTTCTTTTTGTTTACGCAAATCTTTCAATGCCTGGGCATCTGCCTGAATAGCATCCATACGGACAACAGCTATACGTAAATCGGCACCGTTAACACCCTCGGTTGATACTTCGCTTAATGCTTTTTCGACACTAACCGTTTTACCACCAATGCGTGACAATGCAAAAATTCCCACCGCCGCGACAGCAACGACAATTGCCGCAATGACACCAATTTTTGAATATTTTTTTATCGCCGGATTAGCGGCACCAGAGTTTTTATTTACCATTTTTCCATCCTTTGTTTTTGTTGACGGGTTCAGTATAGCAACAATTTTTATAAAATAAAAGAGAAAGTTATCAATTTTTAGCGGACGGGTGCGATACGAATTTCAACGCGTCTGTTGGTTAAACGGCCGAATTCGTCTTGGCCTGCGATTGGACGTGCGGCACCGCGACCAACAATAAACATACGACAGGTTTTTATTCCGTGTGTGGATAAATACACACCAACGCGACTTGCCATATCTAATGATAATGCGTGTGCCGCATTTGCATCACGCATAGCATCGGTATATCCGGCAATTTCGATAAATGTTGCATCGTACTTTTTTAATATGTTGGATATTATTTTTAACGTGTCATCACCAGTTTCAGATATATCAGGTGCATCCAATTCCATAATCGCATCACGAACCAACAAAACGATAATATCTGTCCCGGCACGTTGAACGGACATCCCTGGTTTACGCAGTGCATCATACAGTTTTGATTCAAGTTCAGACATATACATTATTGATATTGCAGAATCGTTGTTTGTCTTGTCGCCATATTCCATTTTTGCAGATTGTTTAACCGCCTGATTTATTGTTCGCCCGCCCAAACCTTCGTATATTGGTTTTTTTGCTAAACGTGCTGTATCGGTCATGTCGGTAAAACTGGCCCCACGCAGATACGTTGGCCACGTTGCACGGTCAGGCGATTGATATTGAACACACGCCGCAACGGTCCCAAAAATCAAAGTGAAAAAAATAAATTTCAATTTATTCATCATTCAATAATAAAAGAAACTTTGTTGTCCCCAAGTGTGAAACAATTTGAAACCTCGTCAATTTTGTGTCCATTAACGATAACGTCACTTGCCCAGTTTGGAACGGCCGCAGAAAAGTATTTACATTCGTTTGATGTTAATCCATCAAAATTGATTGAAAACGTATTGGATGGCACACCAACCTCAATTGACCACGATTTTCCCACAGGCGGATTTTCGTTCTTTAATGCACCGGCCTTAACCAAATATTCGACAGAAATGCCGGTGTAATCATCACGCATATCCATCAGTAATTTTGCATTTTTTACAAGTTCCCGCAATTCAGCTGATGCAATAGTGTTTGATTGATTTTGCCGAACAGAATTATATATCGCAACGGCACTGGCGGTCATAACAGCCGTGATTGCCAAAACACCAATAATTTCTATCAAAGAACGACCTGATTCTGATTTCATCTCTCTCTGCCTTGGGTTTTATTGTTTTGATATGCCGACTATTTCGGCGTTTTCGAACAAAGACATTGCATCCGCCACCATTGGGTCAGCAATAGTTTCAGATTTTGTTTTTTCGTTTACTGTTTGATCCTGGTGTGAAGTTTCGATTTTTTTCAACACCCACGTTGAACCAGTATTGTTATTCAACCACAAAACCAATCTTTGTTGAAAATCGGCATCATTACCACGGTCAAAGTAAGATATTGTATTGTTTGATATTTCCGAAATTTCAATATTTTTCGTAAAATATGAATACAACATCATTTCGCGTGCCGATTGCAAAGCATCAGCCAAATCTGTTGCTGTTTTTATTTCGGGTTTTTCTGGTTGCTTGGCTTCGACAACGGGTGTTGGTGTCGGACGTTCAATCTTTTGTTGTTTTAAAATATCTGATACAGATGGCATATCAGCAATATGCATTAACCGAACAACCAGCATATCAAAACATTGTTTTTGATTTGTTGATGCCTGCATTTCTGGGACAGCGGCAACCATAACCTGCCATATTCGGGACAGAGTATTTAATGTCACATGTTTGTTTATTTCGTTTATGCGTTCGCGTTGATCGGCAGTATAAGGTGTGTTTTGGTTTTCGCCGATGCGTAAAGACGGATGCATACGTGTTGCCCAATGTGTCCATTCCATCATATCTGTTAACAGCATTGATAAATCAGCACCATTTGTGTAAATTTCGTCCGCTTTGGCCAGTGCAGTTGCAACATTTCCTGATAACAACGTTTGCATAAAATCAACAACAACACCACGGTCGGCACGTTTCAACATATCCATAACAGCGGCTTCGTCTACGTGACCGCCGGTTTGGGCAATTGCTTGGTCTAACAGAGACAATCCATCACGGACCGAACCATCGGCGGCACGTGCCAACAATTCGTTTGCGGTGTCGGACAATTCGACATGTTCTTGTTCAGAAATCCACGCAAAGTGCTTTTTCAAAGTTTCAACCGGAACACGAACCAAATCGAAACGTTGGCATCGTGATAAAATTGTAACAGGAACCTTGCGAATATCGGTTGTCGCCAAAATAAAGATTACGTGTGCAGGCGGTTCTTCAAGTGTTTTCAGTAACGCATTAAACGCACTGGCTGATAACATGTGAACTTCGTCAATGATGTAAACCTTGTAACGACCGTTTGTAGGGCGATATTGGGTTGCATCTAAAATTTCACGCATATTATCAACACCTGTATGCGATGCGGCATCGATTTCCAAAACGTCAATATGTTGCCCCGCGGCAATTGCACGACAGTTTTCGCATACACCACATGGATTTGCGGTTGGACCGTCCGATGCAGTGCAATTTAAAGCCTTGGCCAAGATACGTGCAGTACTGGTTTTACCGGTTCCACGAATCCCGGTAAAAATATATGCGTGTGCAATACGCCCAGTATTAATAGCGGTTGTAAGAGTTTTTACCAACACATCTTGACCAATCAAAGATTTAAAATCTTGACTGCGATATTTGCGTGCCAGAACGGTATAGTTATTGTCCATGTAATCTTCCTTTGATACCCAGAATAGCAAACATATATCAAAATTCAAGGGGGAATTTTTGTGATTAGTGGGTAGTGTAAGTGGTTAGTGAATCGTCATACCGGCCCCCTTCTTCGTCATACCGGCGAAAGCCGGTATCTCCGCCGGTATCTCCACGTTACCGCCTGAGACTAATCCACGACAAAGTCTGACAAGACCCCGGCCTACGCCGGGGTGACGAAGAAGAAAGGCCGGGGTGACGAATAAAAAAGTATAACGATTCACTAATCACAAACCACTAATTCAAATTGGTTAAAAATTCAGGAAAGGGATTTTCCTCTTCATCAGTTGTCTCACCAGATTCAGTTTCGGTTGGAACATCAACCGGTGTTTTATCCTTGGGGTCACGGGTTGAATCAATTTTGCTCTGTTCTTCGTTAACAATACGACCGTAATGTTCCGCCGCTTGTAACAAGCGTTCGCGTTCAATTTCGTCCGAAGCCTGACGTGCCTGGTCCATATATTGTTTTCTTTTTTGCCGCCATTTATGACAGCGTTGAATCATCATACCAACAGAAGTTTGATTTTTTTTATTTTGCATAGCTTTTCTTTTGTTTTTTTGTGGAAACAACTTGTCGATAAATATATGCTACGCACATCAGATATCGACCATCAAACATAACTAATGTTAAAGCATCTTAAAACCAATTGCAATATTTTTTTTGTCTTGCTATGCTTTACATCAGCAAGGGGGGATTTTTCGTTTTGCAATCGCAAAAAGGTAATTTTTTATTGCAAGCATTGTTGGCTTTGACCTTGGTCTTTGCCTTTATGCCCTTTTTTGCTAATCGATTGGCCATGCGTGATTTAAACGCCCAGATGTATTCCACAACTCGCCAGGTTGATATTGCAAAAACAGCGGCACGAATTTATATTCAAGAAAATGCAGCTTCGTTGCCATACGATGTAACAGTTATTTCGGGAAACAAATTTTCCGATACATTGGAATCATACGGTTTGCCATTGGGGTTTGTGCCGCGGACAGCCCTGGGCCAGGATATCAGTTTGATTATAACAAAAAATCCAGACGAGATTTTCGCCACACTCAGATTAAGTGGTGGTGATTTGTCCGGTGTTCAACGTGCGGAATTGGCACGCAGAATTGGGTTTTATGCCGTATACGATTCTGATAATCCGGATGGTGTTATTGATGTTGGTGTTCAATTGTCGGATATGTATTCGGATGTTGTTCGCAGAAATGAAAAAAATTCTGATAATTCCGGTTTTTTGACTGATTTGGATATGGGTGGTTTTACTTTTGATAACGTTACAGATATTTTTGCCAGAAATGGTGTTTTTGATACCGGCGAAATTGTTACTTTGAATGTAAGTGGAACAGAAGCCGGGCGTAAAGAAAAAAACAATATTGCAAGTATAAATGCCGGAAAAACGGTGTTTCAAAATAAATATGGCGAAACAGCTCTTTCAATCGCACGTGGCGAATTAAGTGTTGATACATTGGTTGCAAAAACTATTTCAAAATTTGGTGACGGTGGTGCGTTAACGGTTTTGGATGCATCAGTTGATAATTTTGATATGTCCGAAGGACGAACCGGATTTGAAGGCCCTGATAAATGGACCGTAAATGGCGATGTTGTAACCAGCAGAATTAGTTTTTCAGTAGACAGATTGGATGTCAGTTCATTTATCAATGTAACACGTGGCCAAGATGTTTTTATCGATTCTGAAACATTGGCATACAGCTCTGCAAGTGGTATAGATACCAAATATATCTATTCTTCGAATATAACGTTACGTGACCAAACATCGGCCGGAATAATGCGTGGTATGTCGGGTGCCACGGTTTTAGATATCAGACCTGCGGGAACATCTTTGTTACCTGATGTTTCGGTCAGTGATATTGATAATTCAAAGTTTTCAATAATTAAAAAGGCATCAGATGACAATGGGGAAACGGTAACTTGTCAATCTGTGATAACAGGTTTAGGTTATACGTATAATCAAAAATCTTTAAGTCAAAATATAATTTGTCAGTATGTTTTTTGGCAACGTTTGGAAAATAGAATAGATATAAAACAATGCTTGATTAACGGGGGCGGTAACTGTGAGTGATTTTAGAATATTTTTTCCCGTATCAAAAAACAACATCGCATCCGAACACGGTGGTGGTTTGGTCGAAGTTTTGTTGGCTTTGGTTATTATATCTGTGGCGGCACCATTTACATATTCTATGATTTCTGAAACAACACATACGATGTATAATATGGCCATAGCAAATGACATAATCAGTTTGCGTGACAGTGTTTTGAACTTCGTTCGTATGAATCAGGATTTATGGCCGGACCAGGCCCAGATAAAATTATCTGATAAAGAATTATCCGAATTTTCTGATGCAATAACATCGGGGTTCGTGGATAAATATTCTGTTCGCAGCGGGACAATCGTGGATGTTTATTTGGCCTTTGATTTCGGCGTGTCACAAAAGCGTGTCGCACAAATTGCAAACAGTATCGGTGCGGATGCGGCGGTTGTTGGGGCGGACAATGTTGCGTATGGTTCGGGATGGGCGGTAACAGGGCCTGATTTTACACCCGGAAATTTAATATACAAAATAACCAGAAATATGTCAGATACGGATGTTTCACGCTTTTTACATCGTGGTTCTGCGGGACAAGATAATTTGAATGTTATGGAGCGTAATTTGAATATGGGCGGAAACAATGCGTATAATGTCGGAACGGTTGATGGAAAATCTGTCAAGGTCAGAACATTGAATGCTACTTTTATCAAAACGGACAGTGTCGATGCCAAAAATGTTTATTTTTCTTCGGGGGCCGGGGGTTCGGGTAAAATGGAAATAGGCACATTACGTGTTTCCGGTGATATAAACGGTTTTCGTGAAATCAAGGCATCAAAGCTAAATGGTTCGGCTTTCAGTTTAAATGGGCGTGTCACCGCGGACAAAGTTAAAATTAACAAAACGGTAAATGTTGCACGCGATTTTATTTTAAAATCATCCAGTCTAAGAACAATAAGTGGTTTCGCAGGAATGATGGTTGGTTCTGTATACGCACCATTTATTGTGACAGATGAAATAGTTTTTTATGAAAATTTTGGTTTAACGATATCTGGTGAATTGATGGTTTCAACAAATGCACCTGTTGTTTTGGGAAATTGGGCGTTTCCTTCAACTGTGCCACCTGAATTTACTTCGCTAACATTGGCACGTGCAAAAATACCATCTGTGCCAGACAAGACGGAATTTGATGCGTTGATAACGGACAATTGGAAAACAAAATGATAAAGAAAAAACGTATTTTTTTCGAAAAGTTTTCAAACCGTGGAACGGTATTGATAGAGTTTTTACTTACCATGGCTTTGGCGGGAATAATGTTGCCTTTTATTTATCAGTATCAACAGCGTGCGGTCTTGCGTGCAGAAAATTTGAAAGTAACGCGTCAAATGCAAAAAATACAAACTGTGTTGGAACGGTATATTGTTGATAACAAAGACAAGATGTTAACCACAATTGGACGAAACATAATCAGGCTAAATTTGTCTGATTTGATTGAATATGGTTTGGACAAGGATTTTGTTGATACTGTTGGTGATGAATATCAGTTGCGTGTATTAAAATCTTTTGATTCTAATAACCAGGCATCTAGGTATTGAAAATAATTCTGGATTGGTCAGAACAACGTCAATTAATCGTGACAATTCGCTTTATTTATGGCGAATTCCTTCAAACGATGCGGCGGACGCGACAATGTTGTCCGGACTAAACCTTGGTGGACGTGATATAAAAAATGCGGCTTTTGTTAATGCAAATGGGTTGTCGCTGGAAGAGTTTTTAGATGTGAACAAAATTGCTGTAAATGATTTGATATTTCAAAATTACACGACCATAGATACCCAGTATAAAAGCCAAACAGGCATTGTTTCCGGCGTTTTGTCGGGTGATGCACGCAGTATAGATGTTAGCGGAACATTAAATTTAGCGGATTTTGCACGTGTTTCAGCGTTCACAGCAGATAATTTGTGGGTTAATAAATTGACACTTGGCGGATTAAGCACAGATTCTTCATCTGCGGCAATTCTGCACGCGACCCAGACATTGGATATGACCGAAGGTCGTATAAGTGCACTTTATGTGACGGTTGGTTTTACGGGTTCTTTGACATCAAAATTGGTTGTTCGTGAAAAGATAATAGATTCTTTGAATAATGACTATTATTGGGATGTGAAAAACAAGGTTGCAAATCTAGGTGATATAAATTCGCCGACATTGTCTGATATGGGGACCAAGATATTTGCACACGAAAAGATTTCTGGGACTGTGTCTGCGGCTACATTTGGGGCGGTTTTGGCGAACAAGAACGCAACTATGTCGGATTTTTTGAATGCGATTTCGGAAATTCAAACCCGGGTCAGGGCGAAATATCGCCTGTTGAATTTGGAATAATTTGTGCTATAAGTGAAAAAAAGGAAAAAAAATGAAAATAAAATGTGATGTTTGTAAAA